>CALKLO010000120.1 GCA_937991945.1 uncultured Granulosicoccus sp. | reverse complement strand
ACACACGCCAGGCTCCACCCCAGGTTGTACTATTTTCGTCAAACTTTGGCAATTTCAACCTGATGATCGTACGTTTGTACATGCGAATCGCCACAAGTTGGAAGCCATACCAGACAGGAATCGCCCTGGTGTAAGTGTCTCTCCCTTGTACATGGATGACTATGAAAATGTGCGCTTCGAACGATGGGACCCATCGGCCTCAGTCGTTGTGGACAGTAGTGGCGGCGCTGAAGTGTTCGTACTCGAAGGCAGCTTTACAGAAGCTGGCGATACGATGAACACATACTCATGGCTACGCAGCCCTGTAGACACCAACGTTACTGCCACCGCAGGTCCTGATGGTGCGTATGTTTGGATTAAATCAAATCATTTACGCCAGGTTTAGAATCCATACGCTCCACCATCTTTACGCGGATCTGAACCACCGGCATACCCACCGCCGTCTAATCTGTGAATAAGCTGAGCACCACCAAAACCGAATGATAAATCGGGGGCTTCAACAGACATGTTGTGCCCTTTATCAACGAGCGCTTGCACGGTTTTTGAATCCATTGCAGCCTCACAAATGACATTCATGCCGTCCATGACTCGCCACCTAGGCGCATCTACGGCGGTTTGAACATCTTGACCCCACAGCTGGGTTCTTAAGGCCATTTGCACATGACCTTGCGCCTGCATCATGCCTCCCATGACACCAAAAGCCATTAGCGGGTCTTGCTCCCCCATTAAAAAGCCTGGAATGATGGTATGAAAGGGGCGCTTACCACCACCCACATGATTAGGATGCCCAGGCTCGATGTCGAACCCACACGCTCTGTTTTGTAAATGTATGCCGGTATCTGGCACGACAACACCGGATCCGAAACCTGCATAGTTAGATTGTATAAACGACACCATCATGCCGTTTTGATCAGCGGTAGATAAACACACCGTGCCACCTTGACGAGGTGCACCGCTTTGAAAATCTTGGGCTCGCTTGATATCTATTAACGCGGCTCGCGACGCTAGGTAGTCTGGGTTTAACAGGTGCTCTGACTGGACATCATTCATGTAGGCTGGATCTGCAACGAAGGCCGCTGAATCCCGGAACGCAAGCTTCATTGCCTCGAACATTAAATGAAACGCCTGTGGATCATCTGGCGCGAAATCTCGAATTGGCGTATGGCTAAGCATGCCCAACGCCATGCACGCGGCGATACCTTGGCCATTAGGTGGTATCTCGTGTAATGAAAAATGATCAAACGATTGAGACACCGTGCCACACCAATCAGCTTGGTTAGACGCAAGATCATCCACCGTTAATTCGCTGCCGTGCTTGGCAGCATCTGCGGCCATCTGTTCAGCTAAATGACCGGTGTAAAAAGAGTCGCCGCCCGTCTCGGCAATTGATTGCAATGTTCTGGCTGCGTCGGCACTGACAAACCGCTCGCCTGCGTGGACAGCCCGCCCCTTAGGCATAAAGTGATCTGAAAAACCGGGCTGTGATTGTAGCTCTGGGCTTGATAGCCCCCATAATTTTCCAATGATGGGTGAGACGATATAGCCAGTCTCGGCATAATGTATGGCAGGCTCAAAGAGTTTTTCAAACGGCAATGTGCCGAATTTTTTATGCAGCTCCACCCAACCATTAACAGCACCAGGCACCGTCACGGTCTCCCACCCTCTCTCTGGGACACGACCGGCTTGTGAAAAACGCGTCGTGTCCCATGACTTAGGTGAGCAGCCGGATGCATTGAGACCATGGAGTTGTTTACCATCCCAAACGATAGCAAAAGCGTCTGAGCCTAAACCGTTACCGGTGGGCTCTACCTGAGTCAGTGTAATGGCTGTTGCTATGGCAGCATCTACCGCGTTTCCGCCGGCCGCTAGCATGGCCAAACCGGCCTGCCCCGCAAGGGGTTGAGACGCAACGACTAAATTGTCAGCCAATGCAGGCGATCGTTGAGATGCATACGGCGGTGGTGATGGAAACTTCACGTTAATTTCTCCAATGTCTCGTTAAGCGCACGAGCTCGTAAGTCAGCCCTGATAATTTTGCCCGTGGTAGTCATTGGCATATCGATAATAAAGCTCACTTCACGTGGGTATTCATGCGCTGCTAGTCTCATCTTAACCCACTCAATGAGCTCGTTAGCCAGCTCAGTAGATGCTGTAAAGCCTGCGTTTAACGTGACATAGGCAACGACGACAAAACCTCGCACCGCATTGGGTTTACCGACAGCGCCTGCCAATTGCACAGCATCATGAGAGACTAAACAACTTTCTATTTCTGCAGGCCCTATACGATACCCCGATGACGTTATGACATCGTCATCTCGCCCAACGAAACGGATTTTCCCGTCTGACTCCATGATGCCTCTATCTCCTGTGAGCAACCAACGCCCTGCATCACCATCAATATATTTTTCATCGGTGGCTGATGGGTTATTCCAGTATTGCAAAAACATTACAGGATCTGGTGTTAACACCGCGATGGCGCCTTCTTCACCACTGGGTAAAACGTTTGCCGATTCAGCATTGATAATTTTCACAGTGTGCCCCGGCACGGCTCGCCCCATGCAACCTGGCGTCGCGGCCTCTAAACGTGCGCACGATGAAATAATCATGTTGCATTCTGTTTGGCCATAAAACTCGTTAATAGTGAGATTAAACACTCGGCGTCCCCACTCGAGTAGTTCCGCACCCAATGTCTCACCACCGCTACCAATAGAGCGAAGTTCCAATCCAATGAAAGCAGTCTCTGGAAGTGATTTCATCATTTTTAAAACCGTGGGCGGTAGGAAAACATTTTTGACCGCTAGCGTTCGCATAAGTTGTATGGCTTGCAAGGCATCGAACTTAGGAAAACGATACGCAACTACCGGAACGCCATGATGCAAACTTGGCATAAGTACATCCAGCAGCCCTCCTATCCAGGCCCAATCTGCCGGTGTCCAAAAACGATCGTTGGCATACGGTAAAAAGTCATGGCTTAATTCCACGCCTGGCAGATGACCGAGTAAAACGCGATGAGCATGCAGGGCACCTTTCGGGTTTCCCGTTGTACCACTGGTATAAATGAGTAACGCTGGATGGTCTGCCAGCGTATTCGTTACATTGAAGCTCGTTGCCTCAGCTTGACACATACCCTGAAAACACTCCACATCATCGCTCGAACTATCGATGCAAATTATGCGTTCAAGATCTGGCAGTTCGCCTCGTAAGCTCAGAACTTTTTCTAAGCTATCAGCGTGAGTAATAACGACCTTGGCTGCAGAATCTTTTAGTCGATGCCGCAGAGCATCAGGCCCAAACAACGTAAACAACGGAATAGAAATAGCACCAAGCTTAAATAGCGCGATATGAGATACAACCGTCTCAACGCACTGCGGTAACAAAATACCGACCCGATCAGGAAAATCCCCTTGACTGCCAACACCTCGTTTAGACAAGGCATTTGCACACTGATTGCTCAGCGCTTTTAAATCACTAAACGTGTAGTCAGTGCGCTCGTTATGTAGGTCAATATCGATGAGTGCTAATCGCTGTGGGTCCTTATCGGCCCAACGATCACAGACATCAACCCCCATGTTGTAGTAGGTCGGTATGTCCCAACTAAATGACTCATACAACTCGTCAAAACTAGTAACAGGATCAATCACGCTCAATCACCTCTGTGAGAAACGACTTAACACTCAAAGTGCCCTAAAACTGCCTGCAAACGTTTAAACGACTATGAACATTGCGTTTTCCCACTTCATGGTCTAGCGCCATTGACAGACCACTTAGCCGACACGCATTCCAGCAGGACAATGCTCAATTCTGTTTTTTGCAATTCATAGACAATTGCCTATGCGTTAACTATTGTCAATGTTCGTAATCGATATCTAGCTCGGAGAGACTATGTTTAAAGTTCGCGGTACTCCAATCGCTGTTGCTGTTGCATTGATACTTAGCCCATTTGCTGTTCAAGCAGACGGCGGATTCTATGGAAGCGTAAGAATAGGTCTTCAGTTCGAGGATGGTGGCGATGCGGATGCAGATTTAAACCTGCAAAACTGGGCGTCCCGTCTGGGTTATTCCGGCGAAACAGCACTGGATAATGGATTGAGCGCGTTCGGTAAACTTGAGTTTGGTGTTGACACTCGATCTTCTGACAATACAGACGGCGCATTAAGCACTCGTCAGGCTTACATTGGTGTTAAAGGTGATTTCGGATCAGTACTTGTCGGTCAGACGTACCACACGTGGTACAACACCGTTATTGGTGTTGTCGACCAACCTTGGTGGGGCAGCTGTAATGGTTGTATTGCCTACACAGGACGCAGTGAAGATGGCATAACGTATGCCGGTTCTTTTGGCATGGTTGGAGTCGGTGTTACCGCTTATTTGAACCCAACAGATGGTCCAGACAATTCTGATGAACTCGATGGTTTCGAATTAGGTGTCACATACGATGCTGGGATCGTCAATGTGGGAGTGGGCCTTCAAGACCTTAAAGGCTCCAAGGCGGTTCTCGGTGTCGCCGTGAATGGGTCAGCAGGCCCAATTGGCTACGCCGCAAACATTACAGCGCAAGGTGGAAACGCTGGCGAACAAGACGCCACAGGCTTTGATGTATTCCTCAGCTACGGCAATGCGTACCTCGACATTGGCACTATTGATCAAGCCGATACCAGCGTAGGTCTTACACTCGGTTATACCTACGTCATAGGCAAAGCGACCACGTCCTGGTTTGAACTTTCCTCGAGTGACTCGGGCGCAGATGGCGCTGACACCGTGACTATCGCCCGCGCAGCCTTAAAGTACGATTGGAAATAGTCTTCGTTTAAGTCGTCACAGACCATGACCTCGGCCCTACTCGATAGAGGCCGAGGCTTTGTTATGCATACTCTAAAACCCACGAACATCGGCTTCGCCTCAATTGTCTTGCCTTGCTTAGGCTAAAATAAGTCACTTATTCCAGTCACCTATGTAGACTTCGGCTATGAGTCATGCAGACCGTCCAGACCCTGAAACTGTTTATCTCGATAATGGGGATCTTGCAGCTACCGCAGACCAACTCCTAGCGGAACTTGATGGCTTGGGCATACCTCACCAAACCACGGTTCATGAA
>CALKLO010000119.1 GCA_937991945.1 uncultured Granulosicoccus sp. | reverse complement strand
ACCGTAATTTTTTGGTTCGATGCTTTCTCCATATCAGTTTGTACAAAATCGCGATGATCAGGAACGCCTTCCACTACACGGGTTAGACAGGTTCCACACACACCCGATTGACAAGACACGGGCACATCTATTCCATTTTCAGCCAGCTTGTCGTTTATCGTCTCACCAGGGTCAACGTCGAAACTAATTCCAGATTTTTTAGCAACAACAGTGAATGGTTCACCATCGGTATTAACTTCTGCACCGAATCGTTCTAAATGAACACACTCCGCTTGCCATCCATTTTGTTGAGCAGCATCAACAACAAAGTCCATGAAACCGTTGGGGCCACAGACATATAAATGTCGCTCGGAAGATGAGTCTTGTAAAACAACATTGATGTCGAGTGCTTGATCTTTTGATCCATCATCAACATGAATCTTTACATTGTCTCCAAAGCGCGCCATTTCATGTTGAAAGGCCAAACGATCGCTTGTACGGCCACAGTAATGCAGCTCCCATGATGCGCCTTGAGCCTCTAGCGCATAAGCCATGCTCAACATTGGCGTCACGCCTATACCACCAGCAAATAGAATCGTGTGAGCAGCCTTCTGAATAGGGAAATTGTTGCGAGGATGCCCTATTCGAATTTGCTGACCTTCTCGAAACTGCGCATGTATCTCTGCTGAACCGCCACGAGAATTCGGGTCAAGTAAAATACCCAACCGATATTTCGAACGATCAGTTGCGTCACCGGTTAGGGAATACTGACGCACCAAGCCCGATTTGACGAAGACATCTATGTGAGCACCCGTCTCATAAGCCGGTAATTCACAGCCATCAATGGCACTGAGTTCCAAGCTGACGACATCGGTCGCTGCATCGTCACGTTTAGTAATAACAACATCAAGCCATGCGTTTTCTTGCTGGGTATGTTGCGTAGAGTCTTCGAGTACGCCAGCAGCGAGATGCACTTTGACAGGCATTTTGCTATACCCGCGAATCGTGTTGTTCATAGCTACTACCGGTTCGCCGAGTAGTTCAAAACGCGTCACGCGACGACGCAATGCTTCTAGTAGAAGAATAATTTCGCGGCGTGCTAGGTGCATGCCCATGCACATATGAACACCCTGCCCGAAGCCGACATGATCGTGTACATCACGTGTCACATCAAATTTATCAGCGTTACTGAATTTACGCTCATCACGGTTAGCAGAGGCATATACCACGATGACCCGCTTCCCTTCAGGGATGGTATGCCCTGACAATTCAATGTCTTCAATCGCATAGCGCGTAAACGCTCGTATTGGTGTGGCCAGTCTTACGGCTTCCTCTACAGCATTAGGAATTAGAGTGACATCTGCGCGCAGCTTCTCCCATTGTTCAGGGTTGTCCGCAAAAAATTGAATGATCTGTCCCGTCGTCGAAATAGTTGTATCTAACGAGGGGTTAATGTAATCCCGCATGAGTTGAGCACACGTCTCTAACGGTATACCGCGCTCTGGGCCTACTTCAAAAATACGCTTTGCCCACCCACCCTCTTTGAGCTTCTCCGGCCGACCGTACTCAAGGAGAAAGTCTCTGAGATCTTTTAAATCAACGAATGCTTCTTGGGTGCGTTGGTTCTCTGTGCCAAACAAATTGAATGCAGCACTTGCCCACTTGAGCATTTGCGTAGAATCGGCAGCTTGCGGCAAACCAACCAACTCGGCGACTATAGTCATTGGAAGGTATTGCGCAAAATCGGTTATTGCGTCGAACTCACCACGAGCACACAAGGTTTCAATCAGTTGATCAGCAGCTAGCTTCAACCGAGGTTCAATCTCGACCAACGCACCTGGCAACAATGGCTCAGATGTCACTGCACGAGTCTTATCATGAACGGGTGGGTCAGAATTCAGCGTGGAACCAACCAGAATATCGTTTACCCGTGGAATCGGCGATACGCCCTTGGAAGAGACAAAACGCAGCGGCTGCAGTAAGACCTCACTGACTTCCTGATAACGGGCTACCAGATAAAGGTCGTTTTTCTCCATATAGACCACTGGGCCCAGCTCACGCAGGTGGGCATAGACCGGATAGGGATCTTTGATGACCTCATCGGAGTAGAAATCGATGTCTGAGACTGGGATATTCATACCCTTGCCCCTGATAGCGTTAGTCGCTTTGCACTCTCATTTCGGCTCATATTTCACTATGTTCGAGACCCTTTCGATACCGTATTCTAAACTGTCCGGCGTGGGCTCGTGGCTGTGAATTTCAGCGCTGAAAAAAGGTTTGTATTCACGTTGGTGTATTCACAACGGATCGCAGAGTGCTTTTTATCACTGTAGTGCTCACACTGGCTAATCGGTAGCCAGTGTGAGGACAAGACGTTTTTACAAGGCTTCTGCAAGTGGTACGTATTCGTACCCCAAAGCATCACAAACCGCTTTGTATGTGACCTTCCCTTGGTGAACGTTCAAGCCGTTACCCAAGTGCTCATCATCCAATAACGCCTGCTTAGCACCTTTGTTTGCCAACGCCAGCGCAAACGGTAACGTTGCATTATTAAGGGCCATGGTCGATGTACGAGCAACCGCTCCTGGCATATTAGCAACACAGTAATGCACTACCCCATCGACAACGTAGGTAGGGTCTGCATGAGTCGTCGCTTTGGACGTCTCGAAACAACCACCTTGGTCAATGGCGACATCGACCACAACACTACCCGGCTTCATTCTGCTGATAATGTCGCGCGTTAATAGTTTCGGCGCAGCAGCGCCTGGAATTAAAACGGCACCAATGACCATGTCAGAGGCTAGCGCATGCTCTTCAATAGCAGCAGCGGTAGAGTAAACACACTTAACACGACCTTGATAATGATTGTCTAACCAGCGTAAACGCTCGATAGAACGATCCATGATAGTGACATCAGCGCCCATGCCTACGGCTAAAGACGTTGCATTGTGACCCACAATACCGCCACCAATGACAGTGACTTTGGCAGGCTCAACACCTGGAACACCGCCTAACAAAACACCCCGGCCGCCTTGAGCTTTTTCAAGTACATGCGCACCCGCTTGCGGAGCTAGACGTCCAGCAACTTCACTCATCGGTGCTAACAACGGCAGTCCACCGTTTGCATCGGTAACCGTCTCATAAGCGATGCATGTTGCGCCAGACTTGATCAATGCAGCTGTCTGCTCTGGATCAGGTGCTAGGTGAAGGTAGGTATAGAGAATTTGTCCTTCTCGCAGCATTTTGCACTCATCAGGCTGCGGCTCTTTTACCTTAATGACCATTTCTGCGGTGGCGAATATCTCAGCAGCTGTATCGATTATGCGCGCACCTGCAGCGACATAGTCTTCGTTGTCGAAACCGATGCCTGCACCGGCTTGAGTTTCGATCATGACCTCATGGCCATTGTTAACCAGTTCACGGGTTGATGAAGGCGTTAACCCGACGCGGTACTCGTGGTTCTTAATTTCTTTTGGAACACCAATTAACATGACGTATTCTCTTTATAATCACCGTAGTGGAAAGACCTATACTAGACAAAATAAAGCAGTTTATTATCTGTATATTTTTAATATATAAGGCCTTACAGCCAATATATTGATATTTTTCAACCTATATCACTGATATTCACTGGAAACACAAATGGCTAAAAGTCCCAGAGATTTAAAGCGAATCGATAGGCATATCTTGAGAATATTGCAAGAAGACGGCCGCATCACCTATGCAGACCTGGCGCGCCAGGTGGGTTTGACGACTACGCCCTGTATTGAGAGAGTTAAGAGACTGGAGCGTGAGGGGTTTATCCGCGGGTACTCAGCTGTTCTCGAGCCGGACTACCTCGATGCAGGCCTAATCATATTCGTACAGATCAAACTAGACCGAACGTCAAAAAATAGTTTTGACAACTTTAGAACCGCCGCCATGAATTTACAGCAGGTTCAGGAGTGCTACTTGGTGTCGGGAAACTTTGACTACCTACTCAAAGCGCGTGTGGCTGACATGACAGCCTACCGAGAGTTTCTCGGCGACACCCTGCTC
>CALKLO010000118.1 GCA_937991945.1 uncultured Granulosicoccus sp. | reverse complement strand
TACACCTTGTAGAGCCTGGTAGGCAGGCTTAGGCTGATAGTTTTCATCAAGAATCAATGCATCTGCACCGTTAAGCCAAGAGTAACGATCAGTGAAGCCCCAAATTTGAGTGGCTTTACATGCGGGCTGTGCAAGGCAGGTAGACAGTACACCGGCAAACACTTGCGCTTGCTGCTCTTCGGTGTCTCCATCTTGCATAGAAACATCAAGCTCTGTGATATAAACCTCAAGGCCTAAGTCTGCAAAGCGCTGAAGGTTCACCGCAACCTCATCATGTTGATCGAAGTCTGATCTGACGTGCATCTGAAACCCAACACCATCAATCGGGGTGCCTGCGGCTATGAGTTCTTGCATTAACTGATACATAGCATCGGATTTAGCGCCGCTAATGCCGACATCGTAGTCGTTGTATAGAAGCTTGGCAGTGGGTGCATTAGCTCGAGCTCTTACAAACGCTTTGTTTATGTACTCAGCACCCATGGCTTCAAACCAAACAGAATTACGGTAAGTGCCGTCGTCTTCGAAGGCCTCGTTGACAACATCCCAAAGGGTTACTGCTGGGTCGTACCTTTGAACGACCGTATCAATGAACGTGTTCATGATGCTTTCGCGTTGTGTCACTTCTGAATTGATGATCCAAGGTGGGAGCACCGTGTACCAGATAAGCGGGTGTCCGTGAATCACCATATCGTTTTCTTGGGCAAAACTAACTAAGTTGTCTGCACCTTCCCAACGGTACTCACCTTGCTCTGGATTGATATATCCCCATTTCATGGAGTTTTCAGTACTGACTATGTTGAATTCAGATGCAGCAACATCGGCGTATAAATCACCATCAGGTTGTTCGTACCATTCAAGCAAAGAGGCATAGCCGAATTTAAAATCGATGCGATCAGCCAATACTCGTAACCGCTCTCCCGGACGAATATAGTCGCTAGGTTCAGCGACGGTTAGCTCAACAGTCGTGTCGAACGTTAGGCTTACGTCATCGGCATCGATAGCTCTGAAGTTTAGCGATTGCACGCCAAGGTAGGATGCGTCAGGAGTCCACCGGAGAACTTTTACGCGATCATCTAGTGGAAATGTTTCAAACGTTGAACCTGCGGGTGGATTCAGTAGTTGTAGGTCTGGAGTGGTTCCGTTGGCATCAACGGCTTTGACTCTCATGACGACGTTGTCCCCGTACCGAACGGCATAGATGCCCACAGCGTCAATTGTGGGTCCCGGATTAGGAATGATTGACGGATCGTCCGGCATGACGACCGTTAACGTGATTGTGCGCGTTGTGGAAATGGTTGGATCAGCATTGTCAAAGGCTGTCATGGTTATCTGGTGCTCACCTATTGCGGGCTGCAATGGTTGCCATCTAAGTGTGCGAGTTCCGTCAAAGTTGTCATCGGATTGCATACCTTCAGGCAACAAACCACCCAGTAGCCCAGGTATGTCCCCGTCGATGTCCTGAGGGTTGATGATTAATTCCCATACAGGGCCAGCCGGTATTGTTTGACTCTCGAAGCCAACAAAGAAGGGTGCTTGGTTGTCTTGGTCTGGCAGTGATAGTCGTTGAGATGGTGCTGAGAAATTACTCTGCACATCAAAGGCCACAATAAAATACGAGTAAGGACCTTCGTCAGCGACAGTGCTTTCATAGCTTGCAGTACTGACAGTTGTTAAATAACTATTGTTTTGATAAACGTTGTATCCCGCTACTGATTCATCATCGGTTGATGCATCCCATGACAAAGACAAATCAAATGCATCGCCGTTCTCTGTCAGGCTGCCAGTCAAATTCTGTGGCACTGTGGGCGCTTCAGTGGATGGGCCAGGGCCTCCTTCTGGTAGGCGCAATACCGAAGAAGGTGTTGAGAAGTTTCCGTTGTGATCGAATGCTATGGCGCTAAACGAATAGAACACATCAGCTTCTACGCTACCGCTATAGGTATTGCTGAATACGGTCGTTATGTAAGCGTTATCGCGGTAAACGTTGTAACCGGCAACGCCTAAATTGTCAGTCGATGCGGTCCAGTTTAGTTCTACAGCGGTGCCTTGAATATCGCCACTCAGGTTTGTGGGTTGGCTGGGTGGTTCAGTCAGTGCTGCTGGATCGGTAATCTCTGGCAACGTAATGTCATTAGAGTTGACTGAGAAGTTTCCGTCGAAATCGAAAGCGACAACGGTGAAGTTAGTAAAATTGTCCGTATCAATTGATACGCTATGCGACGTGCTAAATACGGTTGTTAGGTATTGATTGTCTCTGTATACGTTGTATCCGGCAACGCCTCGGTCATCGGTGGCGTCCGACCAAGACAGTGTAGCGTTGGCTGTGCTGCCACTACCCGACACTGAACCTGCTAGATTTGTCGGTGCACTTGGTGCGATGGTGGTGTCGATTGGACCCGTGTCAGGAAGTGTTAATGAGTCTGAGGCCTGTGAGAAATTGGTGCGCACATCGAATGCAACAATTGACCACGTGTAAGACGCTTCAGGTTCCACGGGACCCGTATAGGCCGCTTCGAGTACGGTGGTGAGGTACTGATTGTTTTGATAAACGTTGTAGCCTTGAACTGTTTCGTCATCAGTTGACGGCGTCCATGTCAGACTGGCCTGTGCCCCGTCAATGTTGCCGGTAAGGTTGGTCGGTTGGCTTGGTGGAATGGTTAAATCTGTTGGTACCAGAGATTCAGGCAAACTCAGTGACTGAGAGGCAATTGAGAACTCTCGGGGTTCACCGGCAAAGGCGACTACGCTGAACGCGTGCAGTGTGTCTTGCGCCACGGTGCCTGTGTATTCTGACTCTAGAACCGTGGTTAGATACTGATTGTCGCGGTAGATGTTATAACCTTCGACCGCTTCTTCGGCGTTAGCGTCTGGCCAGTCGAGAGTCACTGTTGTACCGGATACTTGCCCTGTCACGCTTGCCGGTTGAGACACGGCTGCAAGCAGTGAGGAGGGTGCTACCGCGAACAACACGCACAGCAAACCTGATGTTTTTGATAGCTGCATACACTTTGCAGATCGGTAAATTCCGTTTTCTTTGATAATAGACATGGTTTTTAAGGGTTTTTCATCTCGTGTCTGTTCGAGTGTAAGAGCATCGTGAACGAGCATAATGCATAGGCGAATACGCACAAGTTTATCATTCATAACGCTCAACGTTGGGTGCCTCTTAGGCAACGAGTATTGGCGAAATAGCAGCCATCACTGGTTTATTAGGCTCGCACATTGGTTAAAAGTTGCGTGAACAAGGCAAGCAAATTTTGCGTAAAAACTGAGCGTACCCACCATTGCGCATGATGTCTGAGTAGCGTGACGCATTGATGGTAAACAAGTGTGCCAGCATTACCGTTGGGTATTGGTAATATTACGGATGTACTAAAGTGCGTCTCAGTACGGGAAATTGAGCGTTACCGTGTTGTTATTTTTTGACCCGGTTCCAGCGTATACCCAAACTTAACGAAGCTTCTTGCTGAAATTCGACAACAGCATAGAAGTGATATCGCTCGTACGGTAAAACAACGCCTGCTGCGAGGTAGGGTTGTATAGAGGATTCATCGCGGGCCAGTCGAGGCTCTGGAACCTGATCGACAAAGACAACGCGACGTTTACGATAGTGGCCAAGTCCGAGTGCAAGATAACCGTTGAGGCCGTTATCTAAAAGCGCTTCTTTTGGGCTTAATAGTAAGCTTGCAAACAATGTTCGTTGGTTGTAGTCAACGATAGCCTGTTGTCCCGCAACGGTGATAGTCGAATCCACATTGTTTTCTTCATCGGTATACGACACTTTTAAAATGGCTCGTGCATCTCGCCAGTCCGGAATATTAAGATAGTAGAAGCCAGCACCGCGGTTTTCGCCGCCAAATTTAACTGTCCCTACAGGGGTGAGATTGTCTAGGTCACCTTGAGAAGAGCTTGTTTCAAAAAAGGGTGCAACCGAATTATTAAAAATGGGCCGCAGCGTGGCACGTACTCCGATGCGTTGTGAGTCAGCGTGCAAGCGTCCTGCAATATCAAGACTGAATTCGCGAAATTGATCAGGCCCGTAGGCTTGCCCATCGACTACGCCGAGAGTGTCAGCATTCGCAGCTGTTGATGTAACCATAGCCGAGAGTAGAAAAGACTTGATTAGTGCTGCCCATGATCTATTAGACTTTAGCGCGCTGTGAAACATGTGATCGTCCGGTGGTGGTCAGTCATGCTACCGTTGCTAAGCAACGTAAATTGAAACATTATCAATGATGCAAGACACTTATATATCAAGATTTGGGAAAGCACAGCAATTAAAGGGTTTTCTTTTAGTGCTCGCAGCTTTGCTGATCGGTTTCTTTTACTACGCAATTTACCGTCAACACGCCCACTTAAGTTTTATTTCTGGTTGGGCTGATATTCGATATTCGGTTACCAGCTTGTTGCCTCTAGGGTACAAGGTGCTTTGGCTGCCCTCATTCCTGCATGCATTTGCAACAATGTTGTTATTGCATTGCCTTCTCGCTCGTAGCTCAGCACTGTTTTACATAGGCTACAGAGTTGCAGTAGTGGTGTTTTTATTGGGTGTTGAGCTGCTTCTAGGGCAAGTTGACCCACTGGATATGCTGGCTGTCGTGGCAGGTGTCGCTTTGGCCGAGGTGGTTGCTGTTCAGCTTCGGTTAGTGTCGTATCGGCAATTGGCTTGGAGCAAACTCCAGTCGGTACGCTCACCGGTATTTAATAGCCGTTGCTTGTTGTTAGTGGCTAGTGCATCAGCCCTTTTGGCTGCAGGTTCAACCGGTGGTGGTGCTTACACCGATTGTGCAACCTATGACGGTGTCTATTGTGTTGAATACAAGCGCCCTGGGGTGCCGGTGTACATGAGTTACCAGCGGCTGCGCGATGCAGTACAAATAGAGGCAGCGAGACCCCCTGATAGGTTGGGCCGAGTGTATTTATACCAAGACTATTTATTTTTAAATGAAGTTAATGAAGGTATACATGTCATTGATAATAGCGACCCGACTGCGCCGGTTAATTTAGGCTTTATACGAGTTCCTGGAAACACCGATATTGCGATACGCGATAACTTTTTATATGCCGATAGTTATATAGATTTGATCACGCTTGATTTGAATGATCCGTCTTCGATAGTCATCGTGAGTCGTCAGGAGGATATCTTCCCCTACGATGCGTTTCAAAACATTCCGTACAACGTAGATCTGTCGAGCTTTGACATTGATCCGCAGCTCGGTGTCATCATCTCTTATCAGTTGTCTGGGAGCTGATCATGAAAAACTTATGGGTTCTACCGTTGCTAAGCGCACTGTTATTGTCAGGGTGTGCGGAGAGTGGCCTTAATGCCTCAGATGGATCAAGACTAACGGGGACAGGCGGTTCTACTGCGCGCATGACTATCTCTGGAGACTACCTCTATGCCATTGCAGGTAGTCAGGTTCAATTGTTTGATATTTCCACGCCTGCGGCTCCTGCTCCGTGGACGCAGGTGCAGCTCGATTGGGATATACAAACGTTATTCCCGTACGAAAACTATTTACTGGTGGGGGCTGCCGACGGATTACATATCCTAGACAATACCGATCCTGCTTCTCCTCAGTATGTGGGTGATTTTCAACATGCTAGAACGATTGATCCGGTTGTAGCGCAAAATGATATTGCCTACGTCACGTTGAAAGTGGACACATCCCAACCTGCTAATGGCATCGAAAATCAGATGAATATCATTGATATTTCTGATGTGACGCAACCTGTTCTGCTAGACACGATACCCATGCAAGGGCCTGCGGGTTTGGCGGTGTCAGGTACTCGATTGCATGTGTGCGATGGTGTTGCTGGGATTAAAACCTTTGATATTACTAACCCGACAGTGCCGGTTATTGATAACACAGTTGCCGGCGTAGACTGTAGTGATCTCATAGCTGCAAATAATTTGCTCTATGTCATTGATGATGGTGGGCTTACGCAGTTCGATACGACAACCGGCACGCCGCTAACAATCAGCGCCATAGCAACTGAGCCAGTGGTGTATTCAGTAGCGCGTTAGAGCGATTGCCGCTGTTTTATATAGAGATCAATACACACAGCTGCAATGATCACTAAACCGCCGAGTATGGACACTGGCGCGAGATCAGTACCAATAAGCCATCCGGCTGATAACGTTGCTACTAATATTTCGGTCATGGTGAGCAATGCAGCTGTGGGTGCGGGAATTTTTCTTGCCCCCCAAATTTGACCAAGCATTGAAGGGAATAGCATCACCGCGCCAAATGCGACAACTAGCGGTATCGTTTTTACTAAATCAACAGACTCGCTTGTCGTGTTTGTAATGGCCAGTGCCGTGGGCCAATACTGCAACAATAGTGCGCATAGGCTGGATAACACGCACCCTGAAAATAGGGTGGCTGTGGTGCTTGCGAATGGTGGTGTGTCTTCTCTGCTACGCAGCAGTGACAAGCTAACGCCCCAGCAAAACCCAGCTGCAATTGCACACCAATCTCCAATATTGTTTGGAATCGGGATGCTAAAGCCTGCTCCCAGTAGTAGCCATACACCGAAAAGAGCCGCTGCAATGACCAGTAGTTGCGCGCGACGTATGGGTTCACCGTAAAGAAGGCGGGCTGACAACGTTGTCCATAAAGGCAGTAAATAAAACAGGAAAATTGCTCGTATGACATCCGTGTATAAAATGGCTGTGAAATACAGGACAGTCGACAGACTCAGCGCTAAACCGACTATCCAGCCGTTAACAGTTGTTAATTCTGATAGCTCTTTTTTCCAAACTGTGACGGCTAAAGCTGGAATAAAAGCGGCCGCTAAAACCATCGCAACGGCCCACAGGCCAGGTATTCCAGCTTCCTCGAGGTAGCGTAGCGGAATCCAAAATAGCCCCCAAACAGCGGATCCCAGCGTGACCGCCCAAGCACCCGCTTTGTCAGTCTTTGTGTATGCTGTTGCTGGGTAAGTAGTCATTTGTAGAGTGTATTCTCTACCGCGTAAATTAAATTCATTAATAGGAGAAAAATATGGACTTCATGAAAATAGGTCAAGAACTACTTGGCGACAAAATGGGCGATATGGGCGGAATCATGGAAGCTCTGTCTGGACTCACTAGTGGTGAAGGCCTCGACGTTGCCGGTATCGCAGAAAAACTCAAAGAAGGCGGTTTGGGTGATCAACTGAGTTCTTGGATGGGTGACGGTGAAAATGCACCGGTATCTGCTGATGAACTGACTAGCGCACTGGGCGAAGATAAAATCGGTGAGATGGCTTCTAAGCTGGGTGTTGAGCCAGGTGCTGCTGCAGAGTCACTGTCTCAGGTTATGCCATCATTGATGGACAAAATGAGTTCTGGTGGAAGCTTGCTTGATTCTTTAGGTGGTGCTGGTGGCGCTGTCGATATGGCCAAAGGTTTGTTTGGTAAGTAAGACTTTACGCACCCTAGTTACATTTACTTTCTACCCTATGTTGAGCTGATCCAGCTCAGGGGCATAGTATGGATCGTGACACGCAAGTGTCCGATAACGGAATGTAGCTAGGGAGTTCAAGCGATACAGATTACGTGTTGTCGTGATCACTGGTATTGCTTTGACGATTTAGCACGAGGTCTATCCTCTGACCATTTGCAGCGACGGAGTTTCACGTAATAGCTGTTGGCTGTACTCAGCTTTTGGACTGCTAAAAAAGAGCTCACTTTCAGATTGCTCAATTTCTTCACCGCTCTTTAATACAACGACATGATCTGCCATTTGCCGAACCACTGCCAGGTTATGGCTGATGAATAAAATAGTTAGTCCAAAGTGACTCTGCAGATCTTTAAGTAGGTTAAGCAATTGTGCTTGTATGGACACATCCAGTGCAGATGTGGGTTCATCGCAAATGAGGAAACTAGGTCTTGCCATCAAGGCCCGTGCGACGGCTATCCGTTGTCTTTGTCCTCCTGAGAACTGATGTGGGTATTTCAACATAGCTCGCTGTGGCATTTCGACTAACTCTAAAACCGAGGCTACTAGCTTTTTGCTGTCGGGGCCTTTTTTAGCTAAGCCATAAAAGGTAAGCGGCTCTGTCAGAATGGCTTCTACGGTACGACGATTGTTGAGTGAGGAATAAGGATCTTGGAACACCATCTGTATGTCGCGGCGAGCAGGATGATTCCGCGCTCTAGCGTTTGCGTCGGGTAATACTTGACCGTTAAAACGCATGTCGCCAGATGAGGTTGGCACCAAACCGACAATGGCTTTCGCTAGTGTTGATTTCCCGCTGCCACTTTCACCAACAATCCCGAGCACTTCGCCACGGCGTATGCTCAGTGAGACATTTTTCAGCGCTTTAAAGCCAGGTTGTTTGATGAACCATTGGCTTTTCTTTCCAAACGTTACGCTTAAATCGTTTACTTCCAGTATGGGAGGCGTTGTATTTTTTAGGGAGTCTGTTGTAGTAGGTGTTGCTGTTTTGCTAGTTAATAACCACTGTGTTGCGTGTTCTGCACTTGCACCACTGATTGTCCAAGTCGCTTCGCCCTCAATCGATTTGTCCTCGTTAACGATGTTAACGAATCGTTCAATGCGCTTATCAAGTCTGGGTACTGCTGCCATCAGTGCACGTGTGTAGTCTTGCGCGGGTGTGCCTAGCACTTGTATCGTTGGGCCTGATTCAATGATTCTCCCATTACGCAGTACGGTTACGTTATCGGTAATTTCTGCAATGACACCAATGTCATGAGTAATGAGAATGACGCCCACTTGCCGCTGTTGCGCGAGCTCTCTAATGAGTTTTAAAATTTGTTTTTGAACAGAGACATCTAGAGCGGTAGTGGGCTCGTCTGCAATGATGAGTTCGGGGTCTGTGCACAGGGCCATAGCGATAACAACACGCTGACGCATACCGCCAGAGAACTGATGAGGGTATTCATCCATGCGCTGTTCAGCGGACTCTATACCGGTTTCTTCTAGTAGCTCGATGGCCAGTTGGCGGGCCGCCTGAAAGTCGAGTGCTTTGTGCTGCTGTATGGTTTCTATTAGTTGATCAGAAATTTTCAGTAACGGGTTCAGTGATGTTTGTGGGTCTTGGAAGATCATGCTGATGCGGTTGCCACGTAACAGGTGATACGTGTCGTCATCCAGATTAGTTATCTCTTCTCCGGTTAAACGTATTGAGCCGGATTCGATAAACGCTGGGTGTTCCAGTAATCCGATGATGGCTGCGCCAATGGTAGATTTACCCGCACCAGACTCACCAACGAGTCCGTGTATTTCGCCAGCCTTAATGGATAGGTTGACGCTATCCACTGCTTTGAATTCACCAAAACGACTCGGTATAGACACTGTGAGATCCGTGACGTCCAGTAAGCTTGTCATGGTCTGATGTTTAGCGAAGTTTTGGGTTGAGTGCGTCACGCAGAAAGTCTCCTAGCACGTTGACTGACACAATAAGAATGACCAACGTCAGGCTAGGAAATGCCACGATCCACCATTCGCCAGAGAATAAGTATTCAGTACCTATGCGAATTAGCGTGCCCAAGGACGGTTGATTGGGTGGTACGCCAACGCCTAAAAATGACAGCGTTGCCTCCAGCAATATAGCGACTGCTAAATCGATAGTGAGGATGACCATAATGGGACCCATTATGTTGGGAAGTATTTGTACCACCATAATGCGCAGTGGCGGCATGCCCATTATTTCGCACGCCTGTACGTACTCTTTGTTTTTCTCCACAAAGGTAGACGCCCGAGCGGTGCGAGCAAAGTTGACCCACAACGATAAACCGATAGCCACCGTGAGTACGATGATCATTAAATCGTCGTGGTTCTGCTGTGGCAATATGCCTCGAGCAATGCCATCAATTAGTAAGGCGGTGAGTATGGCTGGTAGGCTGAGCTGAACATCAGCGATACGCATAACGATGGCATCAAAACGTCCGCCTAAGTAGCCTGCCATAAGACCGAGGGTGACGCCTAATACGCTGGCAAAGCTGACAGACAATATACCGACCAACAATGACAGCCGTGTGCCGTATAAAATCGCGGAGAGTAAATCTCTACCTTGGTCGTCAGTGCCAATAACAAAGCGGGTATCACCTGCGTCGGACCAACTAGGTGGTAGCAAGGAGTCTAGTAAGTCAAAGCTTGTTAGATCATAGGGGTTTGTTGGTGCAACCCAAGGTGCTAAGGCTGCGCCACCTAACATGAGTGTGGCAATTAGCGCTGCGAGTTGTGCCACACGATTGTGTAGGAACAAATACAGAATTTCATTTTCAACGGCGTAGCGTTTGAATCGGGCGTACATTATTTGGCTGCCCTGTTACGAACACGCGGGTCAATCACAGCGTATAGAAGATCTACGATGAGATTGATAACCACGAACATCAACGCTATCAACACAAGATATACAGACATAACAGGGATGTCTACGTATCGAATAGAGTCGAGAAACAGCAAGCCCATGCCTGGCCATTGGAAAACAGACTCTGTGACAATGGAGAATGCAATGACACCACCAAACTGTAAACCAATAATAGTGATGACAGGTACTAGCGTATTGCGGAGAGCGTGGTTGAAATGTATTGAGCGTTTGTTAATGCCGCGAGCGGTGGCAAACTTAATAAAGTCACTTTTCATGACATCTTGCATTTCGGATCGTACTAATCGCATGGTTAACGTTAGTTGGTAAACCCCAAGTGTTAGCGCTGGTAATAACAGGGATCGTAAGCCATCAATGGTTAGGAAGTTGGTTTTCCACCAACCAATGGCAACGACATCACCCCGACCAAATGTTGGCAGCCACCCTAGCTGCACACCAAAAATAAAAATGAGAAAAATGCCAATGACAAAGGTGGGAATAGACACGCCTATTAGTGTGGTTATCAAAATGGAGTTTGCAAGAATTCCACCTCGATGCAAGGCGGTGTAGATACCAGCGGGTACGCCAACAAGCAGGGATATAATGAGTGAGACGATACCTAATTCAAGCGTTGCTGGTAGGCGACTTAAAATCATTTCGCTTATCGGTTGTCGTGTTCGATACGAATAACCAAAATCGCCGGTTGCCAAGTTAGTGGCAAACGTTGTGAATTGCGTGGTTATAGGGTCATTCAAACCCAGTGATTCACGGATGCGTTCTTGGTCTTCAATAGAGGTTTCTTGCCCGACCATTTGTGCAACGGGGTCGCCAACAAAACGAAAAAGAGTGAACGCCAATAAACTCACCGCGAGCATGACGAACACGGATTGCATCAAACGTCTTGCGATGAAGGCGATCATAGTGTTACCAGTAACTCAGCGCGTTGGTATACATATTTTCTAGATCAACAACGTTGGATTCTCTTGGGGCATTAGCAATGGCGCGCCCTTGCCTCATTGACGATGTGGCAAGGGCACTGACATGCTCAGACTTGAAACCGACTGCGGATAATCCGTTGGGCATGTGCGTAGCTTTCATGAGGTCAATCATACGTTTCGAAAGTACCTCGCCTGCATCGTCTGGCGTTGCACCTTTGGCATCTGCTAGTAAGAACTCTGCCCCCTGTAGATGACGCTTAGGTGTCGCTTCTGCGGTATATCGAAAAATAGACGGTGCGCTAACGATGACACTGATGCCGTGTGGAATAAACGGGGAGGATATAGGGTAACCGTCGGTCACAATGTCGTTCATTAGATGCGTAACACCGTATGACATGGCGTGCGGTAAGTGAGTACCGCTGTTACCAAAAGCGATTCCGGCTAAGGTAGCTCCCCACATGAGCTGATCCCGTGCTTCGGTGTCTTGGACATCGTTAACACCACGGACCAAGTACTTGCCAACAATACTCATGGCTTCACGAGCTGCCATTTCACTAAATGGGTTTGCACCTTGAATGTATTGCCGCGCATTGGGTGATTCTATTTTTGCATGCTCGGTATAGGCTCTTGCGGTGTAGCATTCCAACGCATGACAACAGAGATCAAAACCTGTGGACGCGACGACGTTGGCTGGAAGGCTGTCACAACATTGCGGGTCAACGATGGCAGCATCAGGCAACATATAAGGGCTTGCAATGACGAACTTGGTATTGAGTTGGTTAATACGTAGTACTGAGATAGACGTACACTCAGAGCCCGTGCCTGAAGTGGTTGCGCACGCAATATGTGGGAGCAGTGGGCCAGCTATGGGTTTTCCTTGTCCTACCGGTGGCGCAAAATAATCAATGACATCGCCGCCGTGGCAAAGTAGCACCATGGCAGCCTTTGCGGTATCAATGACAGAGCCACCGCCTACTGAGACTACGCCGTCAAATTTGCCTTGGCGTAGGAATGCCGCTCCGCGCTCAACGGAATCATCATCGGGTTCTACACGAATATCTGAAAACGTGGCGACATCGATGCCTGCGTTTGTTAGTGACTCGCTGGCAATTTTTACCAGTGGTCCTGATGCGAGTTGCGGATCTGTAAACAGCGCAACTCGTCGCATACCTAGCTTTGCCGAGCGCTCGCCCACTTCGCTTAGAGTGCCTCTGCCTACTGTTAGTCGTGGCATTGCTACAGTAAATGAATCGGCACCGTTATCGGTAGGTGCGTAGTACTGACAGCCCATGGTTTAACTCCAGATCCGTTAGGGTCACTTTATACTATTCAACCTCAAACGCGTTGTTTGGTTCGCGTCGAGTTGCTTAGATGTCTTTGACTAACCTTAGTGCGTCATATATGGCAGCGTGAGTGTTTCGTGATGACACAGCATCACCAATACGAAATAACTGGAAAGTACTTTGCGTATTGTTAGTGATGGTTTGCGGTATGCCCTGTATAAGCTCATTGTGATTGACGGCCCCTAGGTTTGAGGACAAGGGCTTAAGCTCAAAGTACAGCTCTGCTAAGGGTTGTGTGCCGTAGTTAATAACAACTTGGTCATAGTGGGCCGTGCTTTTATGGTCGCTGTAGTCTGTCCCAATAGTCGCCTTTAAACGGTTGCCGTCGCGTTCCACGTTAAGTAAGCGACGTGCAACGGTGAAGGTTACATTTTTATCTTGCAACGCTCTCATGTAGGGCGTTAAGTTCATGGCCATAATGCCAGGAGCAAATGTACGATCAGGTGTCATGACCTCAACGTTTGCGCCGAAGCTTGCGGCAGCTTCAGCAGCCTGTAGTCCTGGATGGTCACCGCTTTCATCATAGATGAGCACATTCTCCTCAGGGGTTACCTTGTCGCCAGCAATAAGATCCCAACTGGTTATGACATTTTCTAGAGCAATTTTTTGTTCAAACAAGGTGGTATCGGGTAAGCCTCCGGTGGCAATGATGACCACATCAGGCGAGAGCGCTTGCACATCGCTTGCTTCAGCAAACACGTTAAATTTAAATTCAACATTTCGAGCGGTGCATTGTTCCATGCGCCAATCAATGATCGACATCATTTCGCTACGACGTGGGTTTCGGGCCGTGAGTCTAATTTGTCCGCCAGGTTCTGCAGCTGCTTCAAACACAGTGACATGGTGGCCACGTTCGGCAGCGACTCTGGCAGCTTCAAGGCCGGCAGGTCCTGCGCCTACGATGATTACGCGTTTTTGTATGGCTGCGGGTTCAATGGTGTGAGGCATAGAGAGTTCACGCCCAGTTGCTGCATTGTGAATGCACAATGCCTCTCCGCCTTGGTAGATACGATCAAGGCAATAGGTAGCACCTACGCAAGGCCGAATATCATGCTCGCGCTTTTCAACGATTTTTCGCACTATGTGAGGGTCTGCCATGTGCGCACGAGTCATTCCCACCATGTCTAATAAGCCACTGGCAATAGCGTGTCTGGCGGTGGCAACATCTGGAATTCTTGCCGCATGAAAGGTGGGTAGCCCAGTTGCTTTTTTCACGGCTCCTGCAAAATCCAGATGAGGGGCGCTTTGCATGCCTTGAATGGGAATGACATCTGTCATGGCAGGGTCTGTATGAATTCTGCCGCGAATCACGTTGAGGAAGTCAACTTTCCCAGAGTTGGCTAAGCGTTTGGATATCTCGAGTCCTTCGTCAGGGGTTATGCCTCCAGGCGCGGCCTCATCGGCGGTGTAACGAAGCCCGACAATAAAATCATTGCCTACTCGAGTCCTGATGGCGTCAAGCACTTGCATGGGGAATCGCAGTCGGTTGTCTAAGGAGCTACTGTCGTATTCACCTTCTAGGTTGTTACTCAGAGGTGACCAAAACTGATCGAGAAGATGCCCATACACTTGCAGTTCGATGCCGTCCATACCTCCGGCTTGCATGCGTTCTGCTGCATCCGCAAAATCGGTAACGATTCTCTCTATATCCCAGTCTTCTATCAGTTTAGGGAAATGTTGGTGAGAGGGTTCTCGGTGAATGGATGGTGAAACGCTGGGCAGCCAGTCGCCTTTATTCCAAGCTGTTCTTCTGCCTAAGTGAGTGAGTTGAATCATCACCGCGCAGCCGTGTTCGTGACAGGCGTCGGTTAAATTTTTAATCCACGGTACAACGTCATCTCTATACGCAAGCACGTTATTGAATACCGGGGGAGAGTCGCGGCTTACCGCAGCAGAGCCCGCTGTCATTGCCAACGCAACACCAGCCTTAGCTCGTTCTTCGTGATAGGCCCGGTAGCGATCCTTGGGCATGCCGTCTTCAGGGTAGGCAGGCTCATGGCTTGTCGTCATGATGCGATTTTTAAGCGTCAGATGCTTGAGTTGAAACGGTTGTAGCAGTGGGTCGTTCGACATGAGCTTGGCTATTCGGCGAATCTGTACGTTCGTCCAATTTGGCACATGTGATTGGTAAGCTCAATACCCAACGCGATCAATCTTTTATCATTGCTAAGTTGGGTGTTTCCAACGCACATAAAAAAGCGCCAAAAGCCTGCAAGCCTTTGGCGCTCTGATTGCCCAGCCCTAAACCGCAACTGGCTTAGAGGGGCTAATGATCCACTAAATTAGCTGGATTTTTTGTTCAAAATAGCTAAGCCCTTCAACAGGTTCAATGCTTCGAACAGCTGATAATCGTCATACACTAAGTTGTCTTCTTTTGCGGCTTCTGCTTCTTCCTCTGTGGCTTCATCTTCGTCGACAGTGGTATTGCTCAGAGCGCCGCGCAAGCTAGATTCCGTCAATGGTGTATAGCCGTCTTCGTCATCGGGTCGTGTCCATGAGCCTGGCTTTGTCGAAATGTCAGGTTCAATACCGAGTGCCTGAATTGAGCGACCCTTCGGTGTGAAGTAACGAGAGGTTGTGAGTTTCACAGCGCCACCAGCAGGTAAATCCTGGATAGTTTGTACTGAGCCCTTGCCGAACGTTTTGCTGCCAAGAACAATAGCGCGTCCATGATCTTGCATGGCACCGGCAACGATTTCTGATGCCGAAGCTGAGCCACCATTAACCATGACAATGAGAGGTGCGCCATCGAGTATGTCGCCGTCAGTAGCATCGTAACGAAGCTTTGAGTCATTCTCACGTCCGTCGGTGTAGACAATCATACCGTCGTTGAGAAAAGCATCTGATACACCGACCGCGCCAGACAATACACCGCCCGGGTTGTTTCGTAAATCAAGCACTAAACCTTTGAGGCCGTCGTTTTCCTTGTTCATTTTCTTAACAGCTTTTAGTAAATCCGCTGTTGTTTTAGTTTGGAAGTTTGATATGCGCAGGTAGCCGAAGTCTTCGTCTAGCATTCGGTGTCTAACGCTGGTGGTCTTGATAACGGCACGTTCAATATCGATAGAAAGCGGCTTATCGGCGCCTTCGCGAATGATGGTCAACGTTAACTCGCTGCCGGGCTTACCACGCATCAATTTGACGGCATCGTTCAGAGATAAGCCTTTAACGGGTGTGTCGTCTAAACGGATGATGAGATCGCCTGCCAGAACGCCCGCCTTGGCTGCGGGTGTGTCGTCGATAGGGGAGACAACTTTGACGAAACCGTCTTCCATTCCAACTTCGATACCCAGTCCGCCAAATTCGCCGGTGGTACCAATGCGAAGCTCGTTGAATTCTTCTGTGTTTAGGTAGGCTGAATGAGGATCTAAGCCTTGCAGCATTCCGCGTATGGCGTGCTCAAGGAGTTCGTCATCGGAGACTTCTTCCACGTAGTCATTTTTGATACGAGTAAAAACATCAGTAAATGTTCGCATCTGCTCAAGCGGCAGTTCGTTGGCACTCCGAGCTCCCATAACGTGCTGAGTCAGTGTCAAAGATCCACCGATCACTGCACCTAGCAGTACCAGTGAAACTGAGCGTGTAGATACCTTCATTGACGTGTTACTCCGGATTTTCTTATATATACGACAAATGGAACAGGGTCGTTTTAGGATCGAATGTGAATCGAACCACAGTGTTATTCGAGTCTAGCTAGATACTGATATTAAATGTCTATTTGCTGGCGCTTTGCAGGCCAGAATTTGGTTCGAACCAGCTTTCAGGATCTTCGGCTTGAGCATTGTGACGTATTTGAAAATAAACGCCGCCAGAACTCTGACCGCCAGAATCACCAACAGTTGCAATTGTCACACCTGACTCGACCCATTGGCCGGCAGGTACGGTGACTTCTCGGTTGCCGCCATACAGGCTCGTGTAGTTATCACCGTGATTGATAATGACCAAGTTGCCGAAACCTTGTAGCCACTTGCTATAAATGACTTCTCCGTCAGCAATTGCTCGCACTGGGAGTCCGAGTTTGGCCTCAATGAATAGACCGTCCCAGCGCAGCTTCCCGACAGATTTTATATCCCCAAAGCGCGCTTTTACCTCGCCTTTCACCGGCGCCGGGTATCGCCCTTTACCAGCAACAAAGTACCCAGACTCTGAGCTTTGAAGAGTTTTCAGCTCTTCCATAAGCGCCTGTAATCGTTCTTGATCTGCCCTCAGTTGCGCCACTGAGCGTGTTTTTTCGCTAATGCCTGCTTCAACCTCGCCCAAATTCTTTTGCGTGCTTTGAGCGGTGCTGGCAAA
The DNA here is from genome assembly GCA_937991945.1 of uncultured Granulosicoccus sp. Taxonomy (GTDB): domain Bacteria; phylum Pseudomonadota; class Gammaproteobacteria; order Granulosicoccales; family Granulosicoccaceae; genus Granulosicoccus. The sequence goes on along the minus strand of CALKLO010000118.1, from coordinate 59,441 downwards.
AGAATCTCGTTGTTTCGAAGCTTTATTCTTCAAATAATTCAGCCAGTTGCGATCTTTTAGTGCGGTGTCTTTCGCTGTTTGAACGCGGGCTAAGACAGCGACTTGTTCCTCGATGGTGGCGTTTTGCGCGGCCAGAACGTATTCGGTGTAGACCCCGAGCCGATCGGCAATCGCTGGGTCATCGTTTTGAAGGACAATTTTAAGCGCTGTTTGTTTGCCGATGGATTGTGAGTTTCGGAGCACTTCGGCCATCAGGAATTTTCGTGCCTCTATGCCTTCCTCGGCCTCTTGTAGGCGTAAATCCAAAGCATTTAAGCGTTGGCCGTAGCGCTCAATATCTTGATCAAGGCCTTGTAGCCGTTCGTTTCTTTCACCGGTTTTGTTTTGTGCTTCGTTGAAAGACTTAACCAGAGATTCTTTCAATTCGTTGCTACGCGCAATTTCTTCGTCTAGGGCGCGAAGTTGATCTGAGGTGTCTTGGATCTGCTGCTCAACATCGCCCAGAGTTTTAGCGCCTTGGGCATGCCCGGTTGCCACGTTCAACAATAAAGTGGCGGTGCAAATGCACAGGACGGCTAGGAGGGGTAGAGAGCGATTCATACGTTAAAGTGTAGTCGCAGGATTCTCAAAAGGCTGCTTACCATGCTTAAAGCGCATCCAATTTAGTGATCTGAATACGTTTGGCTGAACCGCTATTTTAACGAGCAGTTGTTGCTTGCCTGGAAACTCGGCCACAGAGATTCCCACCAGTAGCACTATAAGTCCAGGTCCTGGGGTAATCATTAGGATAAGGCCTAATACTACGAGCAAAAATCCGAATATATTTTTGAGCGTGCGCAGCAGAGCCCCAAAGGCTCCTGAGCGTTTGGGATTGTCAGTTTTAGGTTGTAGGTAGTCGCTAGGCAGTGAGGCAATGAACCAAGGCGTAGCGGCAATACTCAAGACAAATAAAAGCAGCGATAAGCCCGCAAGAGCTGAAAAAAAGAACGAGTATTGATTCCACCAATTTAGAAGTTCGTCCATTCCTCTTCGCCGTCATGGCGCTGTGGGTTGTGAGCTTGCATCTTACTTGATCCAGTTGATTTCCGTGGCGGTGAAGGCGTTGATTCGAACGTTGCGCAGAGAGTCAGCCATTTCAGAGCGCTGTGCGGATTTGGGTATTCGACCTGCCATGATTTCTGCGCGAGTTTGAGGCAGCAGTGGCAGTTGATTTGGGTCGGCGAGGCCAATGGGCAATAGGGGATGCCCCTGAGTATCGTATTTATCTTGTGCGCCAACGGTGTGCAGTAGCTCGTGGGCAATGACTACATTGTTTTGTTGTGTTTGCCGCTTTGAACTAAACGCGTGAATGAGGCCGATGAGGCCTTTTTCTAATCCGAGTGAATGTCGCAATGGGATGCCATCACTGCCCGTTTGATAGAGAACGAACATACGTACACGCGTAAGTCCTCCGCCATCGTCAGGGGTGTTTCGCCATGCCCAATATCGAAACTTTAGACCCCAAAGCAGCACGGAGAGCGAGTTGGCTTGCTCGGGAAATGCAGGTGGAAGTGCATAGACCGTATCACCAAGGGTGACATTGAAGGGTTTCTGTAAGGGGAGTCCATGTCGCTCGGCTTCGCGTACGCCCCAGCGATTGATAATGCTGAAATCGGTATCTGTCAGCTCCATTATGTAGTTGTCAGTTTTTACACTGTTATCTGCATTGATTGGAAAGACGGTGACCTCGATGCTCTGTTCCCAGTTTCGGGTGTGCTCCCGTTGGTGAGCGCTGGTCGCTGCAACGGCCGCTAAGCAACCCAGAAGCAATGTAATCCTAATAATGGTGAATCGTGTGAACTTCATGAGCGATGCCTGTAATGGTTTCACTACCTACCGCTGTGGATTGCCTGCAATACAGCAGGCTCAGTTTCTTACTGCCAGCTGATGTTACTGGCTGCGCCGAAACGACACTTCTATTGGTGTCGGATCTGGGGCGTTCGGCTTTAGTTTCATGGTCTTAGTAAGGTGGTCTTTGTCTGGTTTTGGCCATCGTCAACCTGCTTCAACTCACAAATAACCCTCGTTAAAAACCACAGAACTTAGTTGTGAGAGGCGATGGCGGTGGGTGATAAGCCGCTTATGGGTAGGGTGCGGTCTATGACGAATGGTTAAATATGTCTTGCCCTCAAATAATATACTAGTATACTGGATTGGCTGATGCCCTTGACTGAGACTATGTTCAGCACGTTTTTCTTAGAGGGATTCTCGGCATTTCATTGGTTGCTCTAAAGGGCATATGGAGGGAATATGATTAAGAATCTTAAAAAAAGAATGACCAGCGCTGCGGTTGCAGGGCTTGCGGTAATGGCTGTCACCTCAGCGGGTGCTGCTGATTTAACGCTGCGCGGAGCTAGCTTGTTTGACAACGAGCATTCCTATAGCAAGACGCTGATCAAGTTTGGTGAATTGGTCAATGAGAAGGCTGGTGAGCAAATCACCTTCGATTTACGCGGCAACAGCGAACTGGGCATTGAGCCTGACTACGTTAACTTTTTAACTCAAGGCGTCGCTATCGATTATGCGATTATTGCCCCATCTAACCTAGCTCGTTTTGCGCCTTCACTTCCGTTAATGGATATGCCGTTCGTATTCCGTGATCTAGAGCATTGGAATTCAGTTTTATCTTCGGACGTATTAAAGCCATTAGAAGAAGAGCTTTTAGACAAAGCTGATCTGATCATTGTTGGTTATGCGGGTGGTGGTACTAGAAACCTAATCTCTAACAAGAAAATTTCTAACATTGAAGAGTTAGGTGGCCACAAAATGCGTGTTATGGGTGCTCCCATTCAGGCAAGAGTTTTCCAAGCCATAACTGCTGCTCCTTCAGCTATCGCGTATTCAGAAGTGTATAACGCGATTCAAACAGGTGTTGTAGATGGTCTTGAAAACGAATCTGCAAGCTTACTTCAGTACAAGTTTTTTGAAGTAGCACCGCATATCACTTTGACTCAGCATTCCATCACGGTTCGTCCAATCATCATGAGTGGAAAGTCTTTCCGTAAGCTGTCTGCTGAACTACAAGCGGTTGTTATGCAAGCTGGTGCAGAAGCAGGCGATTATGGTCGTGGAGTTGAATCTTCAGAAGATTCACTGAAGCTTGAGCAAATGAAAGTTGCAGGTCAAATCGAAGTTCATGACTTTGCAGACCGAGAGAAATTACTCGAGTTAGTAACACCTGTTCAGGATGCTTACGCTGCAGAGCTAGGTGCTGAAGAGTTGTTAGCAGCAATTCGTAGTAAGTAATTACAGTATTTTTTAGGCTCTTAATAAGGCTCGTGTTCTCCTTCCACACCTAGTACCGGGTTGTGGGAGGAGGGAGCTTTTCATAAAATCGATCAAGGCACTTATCGAGGACGATTGTCGCCCTTTGTGCCCCGAAAGGAACGTCATGATTGAAAAAGTACTTGAAGGATACTGTCAGTTTCTTCGCGTTGTATTAGGTTGCCTTGTCGGCGCTTTGATTATCCCCGTGTCTATGCAGGTGTTGGCCAGATACACCGGAATAATCCCGGTCTATTTGTGGACTGAAGAATTGGCTACCTTCTTGTTTGTGTGGATGGTAATGCTCGGGTCCATTATTGCGGTATGGGAGGGCACTCACTTTGATGTGCATGTTGTGCCTGTAGCTAAGTCTCGGCTTGGCAAGTTAATCCAACAAGGGTTTGTACAAGTTGTACTGTGTATTTTTGCCGTGCTGTTTGCCTACTACGGTATTGGTTACGCACAATTTGGCGCAATACAAACATCTGTAATGCTGCAAGTGAATATGCTTATCATTTATATCACTGTGCCAATTGCCGGCTTTAGCTGGGCCGCGTTTTCGATTTTTAGACTCTGGCAGACTTTTCAAGAATTCAAGCTTAGTGGCGACGGAGTTGCACAATGATCGTCTCAACAGGTATGGCTTGTTTCATCCTACTTGCCGGATTTATTTCTTTGGTTATTGCGCGAGTCCCTGTAGCTTTTGCGCTGGGTATCGCCACCATACCGTTAGTCGTTCTTGACCTTCGATTAACGCCGTTCCTCATCATGGACCGGATGCTAAATTCGTATACGTCGTTTATTTTACTAGCTGTGCCGTTCTTTCTTCTTGCTGCGAACCTAATGAATAGCGGCAAAATTACAGATCGTCTAATTGGCTTGGCCACGGTATTAACAGGTTGGCTGCCTGGTGGTTTGGGGCATGTAAACGTCATGGTGTCTATGTTGTTTGCAGGCATATCAGGGTCATCAACAGCCGATGCTGCTGGTTGTGGAAAAATACTGATCCCAGCAATGACCAAGCAAGGTTTCGATGCACGCTTTACCGTCGCTATCACCGCTTGCTCATCCGTTATGGGTGTCATTATTCCTCCCAGCATCCTCATGATTGTGTGGGGGGGGGTCATGTCTCAATCAGTGGGTGCATTATTTTTAGCGGGTGCAATCCCGGGCCTTATGATTGCAGGTGCGCTGATGCTGACGGTGTATGGGTATGCCGTCGTGTACGGGTATCCGACCACTGGTAAGCCGGCAAGGGGTGAATTGTGGCGTGCGCTCAAAGGCGCTGGTTTGGCGCTGTTGACACCGGTATTCGTGATTGGCGGTATTGTTGGCGGAATAGTCACACCCACAGAGAGCGCTATCATCGCTGCGTTTTACTCACTTTTTCTGGGTGTTGTCGTTTACCGCACCATCAATATTAAAGACACCATCGGTATTCTCTATGAGACGGGGCGCTTTGCATCGATATCGTTATTTGCAATAGGCACCGCTTCAGTGTTTGGTTGGATGTTGGCTTTTTATAATGTGCCAAGACTTATGGTAGGTGTTATGACCGGTCTTGAAATGGGTCAGTTTGGTACCTCCATTGTCATTGCCATCTTCTTTCTACTCTTTGGATTGTTCATTGATGCGATACCGGCAATTATCATCTTAGGTACGGTGTTGTATCCGGTGGCCGCCGCCGCTGAGATTCACCCAGTGGTGTTTGCCATTATCGGTATCGTGTCACTTGCCTTTGGTTTGGTTACGCCACCTTACGGCTTGTGTTTGCTCATATCGGCCTCCATTGCCAAGGTTAATGTGGTGACAGTGTTGCGAGACGTTGTCATCATCCTTGCACCGATGCTGATGATTTTGCTTCTTATCATTATTTTCCCTGAAATCGTCTTGTGGTTACCCAAATTGTTGATGCCAGGATTTAAGTAGTATGGATTTAGGTGACTCAAGACTCGGCGAGGATTGAGGTAAGATTGCTGCTTTATTGGACATGATCCTCATGTGGGTCATGTTGAATTCCCCTGAGAATGGAGCAGTATGGACACGAACACCCCCGTCACCATATACCGAGAAGACTATCTAGCGCCTGAGTGGTCAATCGCTCATACAGGTTTGCTTTTCGAGTTAGACCCTACAGCCACGCGAGTCACCAGTGAGTTGACACTGGCGCACGCAAGCGCGGGTGCAACTGCGAGTGCAACTGCGAGTGCAACTGCGAGTGCAACTGCGAGTGCAACTGCGAGTGCAACTGAGCGCCAGCACTTCGAGTTAGTGCTTCAAGGGGTCGACTGTGTTCTAGAGTCAGTTTCTTTAGACGGCGCTCTATTGCCTAAAGATGCCTATACCGTCAGTGCAACCGAGCTGCACCTTGTTAAGCTTCCTGGGCGCTGTGTGGTCAGTATCGTGACCATCATCAATCCAAATGCTAATAAAGCGTTAGAAGGGTTGTACCGTTCTAGCGGAAATTTTTGCACCCAATGCGAAGCAGAAGGTTTTCGCAAAATTACCTACTACCTCGATAGACCCGATGTTTTGTCCATCTATGACGTTGAGATAGTGGCCAATGCGAAGGACTACCCTGTGTTGCTTGCCAATGGCAACCGAGTGTTGCATGAAGAGCTCGACAACGGTTTGCACCGTGCTAAATGGCATGACCCTCACCCAAAGCCGTGTTATTTATTTGCGTTGGTAGCAGGAGATCTTGCTCACATAGAAGAGCGCTTTGTTACGGCATCAGGGCGAGACGTGCTACTGCAAATTTACGTGCAGCAACACAATATTGAGCGATGCGATTTTGCTATGCAATCGTTAATTGCCTCCATGCGTTGGGATGAAGAGGTGTACGGACTTGAGTACGATCTTGATTGTTTTATGATCGTAGCGGTTGATGACTTCAATATGGGGGCCATGGAAAACAAAGGGCTCAATGTGTTTAATTCACGGTTTGTACTGGCTGACCCTGAGACCGCCACCGATAGTGATTACTTAGGTGTTGAGGCGGTTATTGCGCATGAGTATTTCCATAATTGGACAGGCAACAGAATTACGTGCCGTGATTGGTTTCAGCTGAGTCTGAAAGAAGGGTTAACGGTATTCAGAGATCAATGTTTTTCCAGCGATATGCACTCAGCGACGGTAAAACGCATTGAAGATGTCAGGCTGTTAAGGGCGCGTCAGTTTCCTGAAGACGCTGGCCCTATGTCGCACCCCATACGCCCCGATAGTTATATAGAGATCAATAATTTTTATACGCTAACCGTTTATGAGAAAGGTGCAGAAGTCATACGCATGCTGCATACGCTGCTAGGTGCTGACCAGTGGCGGTTAGGTATGGACGAATACGTCGCCCGGCACGATGGATCGGCAACAACCTGCGACGCCTTCATCGATGCGATGCAGAGTGTTGCCGAATTGGACCTTTCTCAATTCAGGCGTTGGTACAGCACGGCTGGCACACCAACGCTGAGCGTGACCGAAAGCTACGACGAAGATTCCTCGTGTTATTCACTAATGATAAGGCAGTCGTGTCCTGAGACACCAGGGCAAGCTGAAAAGCCACCGTTACATATTCCGTTGGTTGTCGGCTTGTTAGATGCCAACGGTAATGAGTATTCGTTGCCTGGCTCGCCAACCGAGCATGGTGTGCTTTTGAATGTAACGCAGCGTGAACAAACCTTTCGTTTTCAAGATATACCGCAAGCCCCCGTTGCCTCATTACTGAGAGGTTTTTCGGCACCGGTTATTTTGAATCAAGAGGTGTCTGAAGAGACCCTGTCCTTTCTTATTGCTAACGATTCTGATGCGTTTAATCGTTGGGAGGCTGGCCAGAGACTTGCCCAGCGCGTCATTATTAATGTTATGAACGGTAATAGCCTAACCGATGCTGCAAGCGGTTTAATTTCGGCATTAGAAGCCTTGTTGAATGATGACACTCTTGATCCAGCATTTAAAGCTGAAGCGCTAAGCTTGCCCACCATCGATACCATTGCCGAGGCAGTCATAGACTTAAATTATTCCAAGCTGGTGGCAGCCGTTGATGCAGTGTCTGCACATATTGCACAGACACTGTACGTTCAGCTATCAAATTTGGTGACTAACAGTAGGCGTACTGATCTACCCCTACTGGACTCTCAATCTATGGGGTTGAGAAGTCTAGCAAATACAGCTCTGGCACTATTGAGCTTCTTGCCAGCCGAGCGTTGGCAGGCTATGGCTGTCGCGCAATATCAACAGTCAACAAACATGACTGATCGTCTCGCAGCTATTGCGTGTTTATGTCATACCGATAGCCCTGCAAGGACAGAGTGTTTAAACGACTTCTATCAGTCGGCACGTGAAAACCGATTGGTGTTGGATAAATGGTTTGCAGTGCAAGCACTGTCACGGCGAGCAAGCATAGTGGGTGATATAAACACGTTGTTAACGCATGAAGATTTTGATGCGGCAAATCCGAATCGGTTGAGATCTGTCGTAGGCAGCTTCGCTATGAGTAACCCCCGTGGTTTTCATGGTGGCGATGGTGCAGGGTATCGGTTGCTCGCTGATCAGGTCATTCAGTTGGATAAATTTAATCCACAAGTTGCTGCGCGCATGGTCAGTCCGCTTGGGCGCTGGAAGAAACTGGAAGCGCAATCAAAAGAGCTTATGAAAGCGCAGCTTGAACGCATACTGCAATCCGGTGAGTTGTCGCCTGACGTGTATGAGTTAGTCAGTAAGAGTTTGAAGTGATTTAAACCGGCAAATGTGAACAAGCGTTGCAACCGATGTAGCTATCCTAGCTTTGTGCATAGCTCATGCTATTTTTCTCCAATGTTGAGCCCCGCAGTGCTTGTGGGGCCTGAGGAGAGGAGTCTCAAATTATGTCCGATCGACAGCAAGGCACTGTAAAGTGGTTTGATAACGCGAAAGGCTACGGTTTCATTGTTAGCCCACAAGGTGATGATGTTTTTGTTCACTACAGAGTTATCCAAGGTGAAGGCTATCGCTCGTTGAGTGAAGGCCAACAGGTCGAATTTGTTGCTAGTCAAGGTGATAAAGGGTGGCAAGCATCTGAAGTTGCGCCAGTCGCTTAAGGCACTATCACTATCGTGCCGCCCACTACGGGCGTCAAAAAATTGGGTGCCTATCGGTCGCTTTGACCGAGCAAAGCCTGCTTGGATATAGTAGGCAGGCGCGATGCAGCTTTAAAGCTGGATCTATGGCACCATTTTTGATTCAATGTAGGTTATGTGATAGCTCTCAGTCGAGCAGCTGTTTTGCTGACGAGCTCTATGAATCAAGAGAAGACCCAAACGAGTCATTCCCCGAGTCAATTTCAATTGCTGAGGCAAAGGCGGTTCGCACCGTTTTTCATAACGCAATTTCTGGGTGTATTCAATGACAACGTTTATAAAAATGCGCTCATAGCGCTGATCGCTTTTGCTGCGGTTCAGTCATCCTCCATGAACGATGGATTGATGATTAACTTGGCGGCGGGGCTTTTTATATTGCCCTTTTTCCTTTTTTCGGCGATCTTCGGTCAAATAGCCGACAAATACGAAAAGTCGGCTCTAATCCGCCGAATCAAGTTGGCCGAGATTGGCATCATGAGCTGTGGCGTCGCGGCCTTCTACCTGCAAAGTGTTCCATTGCTTATTGGTGTCCTGTTCCTCATGGGTACACAGTCGGCCTTCTTTGGTCCGATAAAGTTCGGAATACTGCCTCAACATCTGACGCCTGCTGAGCTAACCGGTGGAATTGGGTTAGTTGAGTTGGGTACATTTTTAGCGATTCTGATTGGCACTATCTCGGGAACGCAACTTATTGCCAGCGCAACTGACGGCAGTACTGTGCTGGTGTCCGTCGTCCTTCTCGTAGTTGCCATTTCAGGTTATGTGGCAAGTCGCTTGATACCGCACTCACCAGCGAGCGATCCGACATTAATTGTCCGGTTCAACCCGTTTACTGAAACCGTCAAGCTGGTAAGAGAAACATCTAAGAACTTTGTTGTTTTCCAATCAATCCTTGCCATCTCATGGTTCTGGTTTTTAGGAGCAACTTATTTGGCTCAGTTTCCCGTTTTCGCTAGAGATGTCATTGGGGGAAACGTCGATGTGTTTACGATAATGCTGGGATGCTTTTCTGTGGGAATCGGGACAGGTTCGGTACTGTGCGAGCGCTTGTCTCATGGTCGAGTAGAAATTGGGTTAGTGCCGTTTGGAGCAATAGGGCTAACCGTGTTTGGTCTGGATCTATTCTTCGCAACACCGTCGCTTCCACTGGGTGCTGATTTAGGCGTGCTGGCATTCATTCTGGCCGATGGTGCCTGGCGTGTTTTATTCGATATTTTGTTGATTGGTTTGTTTGGCGGATTTTATATCGTCCCTCTCTATGCGCTGATCCAGCAAAGAAGTGCACCTGAAAGACTGTCTCGCGCTATTGCTTGCAATAACATTATTAACGCGTTGTTCATGGTGTTGTCGGCGGTGTTCGCTTTGCTTCTGTTGAGTGCTGGCGCAACAGTTCCTCAAATGTTTTTGGTCTTGGCAATCATGAACGCCGCTGTGGCGCTCTACATTTTCAAGCAAGTACCAGAATTTTTTATGCGCTTTTTGGTATGGCTTCTAGTGCATACGGCCTACAGAGTTCAAAAGCGAGGCTTAGAGAATATTCCTGACGAGGGTGCGGCAATCATTGCTGTCAATCATGTCAGCTTTGTTGATGCGCTTATTCTTGCAGGGTGTATACGACGGCCTATGCGGTTTGTTATGTACTACAAAATTTATCAGATCCCAGTACTTAATTTTATTTTTAGAACGGCTCAAGCCATTCCCATTGCCGGTCAGCGTGAAGACAAAGCGATGTTCGATAGTGCATTCGTCGAAATGAAGGCAGCACTGGCCAATGGCGATTTATTGTGTATTTTCCCAGAGGGTGAAATTACTCGAGACGGTGAAATGAATCCCTTCAAGCCAGGCATTGTTCGCGTGCTGGGAGAGCAGCCGGTGCCAGTTATTCCGGTAGCGCTTCAGGGTTTGTGGGGCAGTTTGTTTAGCCGTAAAGGCGGCGCTGCTTTCTTTAAATTGCCGCGTCGCGTTTTCGCTCGCATCGGTTTGAATGTGGGTGAGGCGGTAGCGCCAGACAATCTCGATTTAGAGGCGTTAAAAGAGAACGTTCGACAACTTCGAGGTGAGCGGCGATAATCCGCTGCGCAGCTGTACCTATTCTACTTAGTAAATTCCTATGGCAGATTCGAAAGAGATATTCCTCCATCAAACTGATTTCCCTATCCGGTGGGGTGATATGGATGCGATGGGTCATGTCAATAACATCATGTACTTTCGCTATTTCGAGCAAGCTCGACTCGAATGGTATGAGCAATCAGGTTATGCCGCCTCGAACCCTGAAAACCACGGGATTGTTATTGTCGATAATCACGCAGAGTACTTAAAACCCGTAACCTATCCGATGCATATTAACGTACAAATGTGTGGGCATTCTGCTGGCAGAAGCTCGTTTATTACTACGTATCGGTTAACCGTTGACGATGTACTCTATACGCGTGGTAGTGCCAAAGTAGTGTGGATCGACACAGTGCTTGGTAAATCCGTGCCGTTGCCTGTCGATGTTAAAAATCTGTTTTCACCTGAGTAATTGCAATTATGTCCATCGGATTTTGTACGCAGTGTGGCAGTAAGGTTGAAGAGCAAATACCTGAAGGGGACAACCGTTCTCGCAAGGTGTGTACTGCGTGTGGGTTCATACACTATGAGAACCCGAAAAATGTCGTGGGATGTTTGCTGGAGTGGCAAGGCAAGGTGTTGTTGTGCAAGCGAGGCATCGAGCCACGCCATGGCTACTGGACGCTGCCTGCAGGCTTTATGGAAAACGAGGAGAGCACAGTGGCAGGTGCAGCTCGCGAGGCTTACGAGGAAGCGACAGCTGAGAGTGATGACCTGCGTTTATTTGCTGTGTATAACCTGCCGCGCATAAGCCAGGTGTACATCATGTTTTTTGGTCAGCTAAAAAACGGCTTTGCTGAAGCTAACGAAGAAACTTTGGAAGTGGGCCTGTTTAACCAGTCTGACATTCCGTGGAAAGATCTAGCCTTTCCCGTGGTCACAGAAACCCTAATGCGGTATTACGAAATGCGGGAGCAACGCGATAGACGAGTCTATTGTGCCGACATCCATAGTCGACCCGGGGCACCTGTGGATATCCTCAGGCACCCCTCGTAAAGCGTGTAGGTTGTCTTAGAGCTCGCGTAATTCGCGGCGCAGGATTTTACCCACGTTGGTCTTCGGTAGCTCTTCAACGAACTGGATGACTTTGGGTCGTTTGTAGCCTGTGAGTTCTTCCTTGCAGTGAGCCTTAATAGACTCCTCTGTTAGTTCAGGATCTTTCTTCACAATAACCACTTTGACGACTTCACCCGAATGAGCGTCAGGTATACCAATAGCACCGACTTCCAGTACGCCTGGGTGCATGGCGATGACGGCTTCAATTTCGTTCGGATAGACGTTAAAGCCAGAGACTAAGATCATGTCTTTAAGACGATCAACAATTTTGAAGAAGCCTTCTTCATTCATGATGGCAACATCGCCAGTATGCAGCCAGCCGTCAGCATCAATCGTGTTGGCAGTCTCTTCAGGACGCTGCCAATAGCCTTCCATGACCTGCGGGCCACGTATGCAAAGCTCACCGGCCTCACCAGGAGGCAGGGCATTGTTGTCAGGATCACGAATAGAGCCTTCAGTTGACGGTAACGGCAAGCCGATAGAGTCGTTGAAGCCTTCTGAATTCATCGGGTTAATACAAGCCGCAGGACTGGTCTCGGTTAATCCATAAGCTTCAATCAGTGGAATACCGGTAACTTCCTTCCAGCGATCGGCGACGACTTTTTGTACTGCCATGCCACCACCAAGCGTGAGTTTTAAGCTGCTGAAATCCAGCTTGTCAAAACCCGGTGTATTCATCAACGCATTGAATAGCGTGTTAACACCCGTAAACGCTGTGAATTTAAATTTCTGAAGCTCTTTAACAAACCCTGGCATGTCGCGAGGATTTGTGATCAAGAGGTTCATAGCCCCAAGCTTCATGTACGTTAGTCCATTCGCTGTTAAGGCAAAGATATGATAAAGCGGTAGGGCGGTTACGATGATTTCTTCGCCCTCTACTTGGTCGGTGGTGTTGATCCAGGCATAAGCCTGTTGGATGTTAGCCACCATATTTCGGTGCGATAACATGGCGCCTTTAGCTACGCCTGTTGTGCCGCCGGTGTATTGTAAAAACGCTAAGTCTTTTTGTGTGATCTCAACTGTCGGTGCCGTTAAGGTCGCGCCTTTAGCCAGTACGTCTTTTAATGAATGTGAGCCTGGTAGGGAAAAAGGCGGCACCATTTTCTTAACGTATTTGAGAACAAAATTAACCAAAATGGATTTTGGAAAATCGAGCAGATCACCAAAGCGCGTAGTGATGACTGTTTGCACCTCTGTCTTGTCAATGATTTCAGCGAGTGTGTGAGCAAACGCTTCAACCACAACAATGGCTTTAGCTCCAGAATCGGTTAGCTGATGTTCTAGCTCTCGATCTGTGTACAAAGGGTTCGTGTTAACAACCACCAGACCCGCACGCAGAGCACCAAATACCACGACTGGGTATTGCAGTAAGTTGGGCATCATGACCGCTATGCGATCGCCCTTTTTCAAGCCTGCTTCGTGGTGAAGCCAAGCCGCAAACTGCTGCGTCTTCACATCCAGCTCGGCGAAAGTCATCGTCGTGCCTAGGTTGTGAAACGCAGGTTTATCTGCAAAGCGTGTGGTCGCTTCGTTGAAAATATCAACTACAGAGTTATACGCATCGACATCGATTGTCTCCGGTGCGGACTCCGGGTAAGATTTTAGCCAAGGCTTGTCCATGCGATTTCCTCTAGAGTTTTATAGAGCTACGCGGCAGCGCAGCATTTCTTATGTTTTTTGCCGCTTCCGCAAGCACAAGGTTCGTTTCTTCCTTGTTTTGCCGCTTCGCGACGAAATTGGTTCACATCTGGAACCTCAGCATCTCTGAAGTACCACTGGCCGTGATATTTCTCAAATACGCCTCTTTCGTGGTGAGTATGTCGACGTCGAGCACTGTCTCGGTAACGAGCCATGAATTCGATTCGGGCTGAGCTATCTTCAGCTTCGCCACCGTCTACGTCAAGAATTTCAAGTCCAAGCCACTGTGATTCACTTGCCCAGCGCGCTGTAGCCGACTCGTCGATATCGGTGCGGGTGGACGGGTGGTGAGTTGTCATAATGAAATCAATGGCACCCAGCGTATGAGCTGTGTAGCGCGCTCGGATGAGCGATTCTGCTTTTTCGGCTTTGACATCGCCATTGATGATGGGCTGACAGCACTCGGATAAGGCTGTTCCTGAGCCACACGGACAATCTGACATACGGTTTCCTGCTGGTTAATCTAAATTGATGGCCAAGTTTAGCGTAATCCTTGGGGTTTCAATGCACATAGATGCGATTGCCTTCACTATCGCGGGTATAAGGGAAATGGATGTTTTTCAATACGTGGCCACGCATGGTGACAATAGCCGTATCTCGAAACTGCCCTTGGTCGGTAAACTCGAACCCATATTCGCGAAGAAAGCAGTTTGAGCCGGTGCTACTTCGCACAGGTTTCATCTTATTTATGGACACAGTTTGATCTAAAAACTGGAGCTGCCGGTGCTTACAGGCTTGGCGAGCGTGTCCTATGGCCAATTCGCGTGCCCGTGATCCGGTCCACCAGAGACTGGCAAGTGCGGCCGGTATGGCGATAATGAGTAAATCTAGTAGGGCGTTTCCTGACATGGTGTGATCTTCATCTACCGTTACCGGAGTGACTCCTTATAATAGGTGCATCTGTCACAAGGAAATAACGACTATGGCTGAAATCAACACTCTGGACCAGCAAACACAAACCGAGTTGGAGGCTGCTGCCTTCCGTACCTTGGTTGAGCACTTGCGAGAGCGTACCGATGTTCAGAATATCGACCTCATGAACTTGGCAGGGTTCTGCCGAAATTGTTTGTCTAAATACTATGTGGCCGCAGGTGCGGATAAAAATATCGAGCTTAGCTATGAAGACGCTCGCGAGCGAGTCTACGGTATGCCTTACGCTGAGTGGAAATCTAAACACCAAACTCAAGCCACTCCCGAGCAGTCTGCCCAGTACAAGGCGACTCACGACTAGGCGTAACCTATGGACAAAAAGCCCACAGTTCACCCCCTGCAAGGCGATAGAACACCTCTTGCGGACTATCTGCTGGATGGCGATCAGGGACGTTTATTTCTGATTGCCTGCCCTGAGTCCGATTTGTCTTGGCCCAATGAGTCAGAGATGTCACAAGATGTTGTGCGACTGGATACGCTGGATGAGGCAGAAAATCTACTCAAAGCCTCTACAGCCTCAGATGAGCCTGGTAGTGATCTCAATACGGCTGTTTTAAATATCCAAGAGATTGAATCAAATCTGGCTCCTGTCATTGGACAAGCAGTTCGTGCTTTTCCTCACAGGCTCATCGTCTACACTCAATTAGAGCATGCACCAGATTCGTTATTTTTCTCTTTGGGGTTCAGAAAACTCAACGTGTCGAGTGATGCGGTGCTTGGCGAAGAAAATCGGTGGTATGAATTTCGGTTGAGTCATTACAAACAATCGCCAGATTGGTTAAATGCGCGTTTTTGGGCAAACCCAGCACGCTTTGAACTTGATGAAGATCTGGATATCTACATGGATTCGGACGAAGAAGAATAACGACCTAGCTGTACGCAATAACGTTGTAGAACCTTTAACCCTTCAGGCAATCTGCTTGAAAGCTTTAAGTGCACAAAGGCACTGTATTTAGGAGAGTCACGTGAGTACCATCCGGATCACTGAGTTGCTAGGCGATGGCATTGGGCCAGAGCTAGCCGAGTCAGTTCACGCTGTAGCCGAGTCTTTGCCTGTCGATTTTGCTTTTATTCCAGTAGATTGGTCCTTAGAGAACCGTGAAGCTTTGGGCGATGCCGTTATCGATGAAGCCGAGGCTTCCATGCGAGACACCAAGTTGGCGGTTAAATACCCAACGATAACGAACAAGAGCAGCCCGAATGCCCTGATAAGACGGCGTTGTGACTTCAGTGTCATCTACCGTCCTGCCATTTCTATTAAAGGCATACACACCAACTTCAAAGAAAACGTCAATTTACACATCGTGCGGATTGCCACGGGTGGTACCTATGACGACCCGGGTCAATTAATTGGTAAGGATGCCGCTGTGTCGCTGCGAATGGTCGAGCGTAAGCCGTGCGAGCAGGCTGCTAAATTCGCCTTCCAGTTGGCGCGCTCGAAAGGCATGACCTACGGTGGCAGCCACTACTCAATGACGAGCTCCTCTAAACACACCATTCAGCGCGTCACTGACGGTTTATTTGAATCAGTGGTCGCAGGCGTCCACAAAGAATTCTCGGACGTTGAGCACAACGTGGAGTTATTCGATGCCTTGTTGGCAAAGATTATTATCGATCCTTCTTCCTATGAAGTTGTGCTGGTATTGAATGAGTACGGTGATTTTCTTTCAGACATGGCCTCCGGTCTTGTTGGTAGTCTAGGCACCGGGGCGAGTGGAAATTACTCGTTTGATGAAAACAACGATGTGGATATCGCTATGTTTGACCCAGCAGGTGGAACAGCACCTGACATCGCTGGTAAAAACGTAGCTAACCCTGCGGCTGTTCTGTTGGCATTCGGTATGCTACTAGATCATGTAGATCGCTACGATTTGGGTCATGCTTTACGGTTAAGTTTGTTGGGTTGTATCGAAAATGGTCACAGCACAAGGGATTTGGGCGGTAAACTTAACACCGACGAATTTACTCAAGTCGTCATTGACAATATTCCGGCACATCTTTAGCCGGGTAACACCAGAGCCTCTGGAGCTTCAGGGGTCAAAAGGGTTAGGACCTATTCAATGAGTTCAACGTCTAAAACAGTCGACGCTAAGCCTGGAATGCAGGAGCAGTGGGATACCTCATTGCTCGGCGGTGCTAATTCTCCTTGGTTGGAAAGTCAATACGAGCAGTATTTACGAGATCCCAACTCGGTTGATGAAACGTGGCGTGATTACTTCGCGGCTCTGCCCATGGTGGCCGAAAACGCTCGCGAAGTGGCTCACTCCGAGATTCGTGCCCAATTTCGTCAGCTTGCCAAGTCTCCAATGGCTCGAGCTAGTGGCGCATCAACGGGTGGCTCAAGCGATGCCGTCGAACTCAAACAAATCTATGTAACGCAGCTGATCAACGCGTATCGGGTGCGAGGCCATCAGTTGGCTAAGACCGATCCTTTGGGCAGTCAGTCTGAAGCCAAGGTGCGCGAGTTGCGGTTGCATGAAAATGGACTTGCTGAGTCAGATTTAGACACGGTATTTCCAACTCCTTCACTAGAAGGTATCGATAGAGCGCCTCTCAAAGATATTATTTCTCACTTAGAGAAGTGCTATTGCAGTTCAATCGGGTACGAATTTATGTACATCGATTACACGCCGCAAAAAGACTGGCTGCAGCAGCGCATCGAAAGCGTGGCCTCCGCGCCGATTCTAAATGCCGATACGAAACAGTGGATTCTGCAACGCATAACAGCTGCGGAGAGTATGGAGCGTCACCTTGGCTCTCGCTATGTCGGACAAAAGCGATTCTCCTTAGAAGGTGGAGAGGGTCTGATCCTGATTATGAGCGAGCTGGTCAAGCGTGCCGGTGTTGCAGGCGTTAAGGACATGGTTCTTGGCATGGCGCATCGTGGCAGGCTCAACATGCTGGTCAACATTTTGGGTAAAAACCCTGCAGATTTATTCCAAGAATTTGAAGGTAAGCACAACGAAAGCTTGTCCTCTGGTGACGTTAAGTATCATCAAGGCTTTAGCTCAGACATCCGCACACCGCATGGGCATATGCACTTGTCGCTTGCGTTTAACCCCTCTCATTTAGAAATCGTATCGCCTGTTGTAGAAGGCTCAGTGCGGTCTCGTCAGGATCGCTACGGCGATAAAGACGGTGACAAGGTCATACCTATTGCCATACATGGCGATGCGGCTTTTGCCGGGCAGGGCGTTGTTATGGAGACGTTCAATATGGCCGACTCGCGTGGATTCTCCACGAAAGGTACGGTTCATATCATCGTCAACAATCAGATCGGCTTCACAACCAGTAACGTGGCTGATGCGCGCTCAACGTTGTACGCAACCGATGTTGCGAAAATGATCAACGCGCCTATTTTTCATGTCAACGGTGACGATCCTGAAGCGGTTTACTTCGTGACGCAGCTGGCGCTGGATTTTCGTATGGCGTTCAACAAGGATGTCGTAATAGACATGGTTTGTTACCGACGTCACGGGCACAACGAGACTGACGAGCCGTCGGTAACGCAGCCTATAATGTACAAGTCCATCAAGGCACTTGCTACGACACGTACTTTGTACGCAGAGAAGCTCGTCTCAGAAGGCATTATCACGGCAGCTGAGGCTGACAAAATGGTCGAAGACTATCGTCAGTCTCTTGACGATGGTGTCAATGTTGCGCCAGGCATCATTGAAGGTCTTGCTGAAGCACCTGAATTACACGTGGACTGGGCAAAATATGCCTCCAAAGATTGGCGCGTACCTTACGAAGGTAGGGTTGCACTGGAAAAGATCCAGTCATTAGCCACTCAGCTGGGTACGTTGCCAGATGGCTTGGTACTGCATTCACGAGTCAAAAAGATTGTTGAAGATCGGCGCAAAATGACCGCTGGCGCGTTGCCGCTAGATTGGGGTTACGCTGAAACAATGGCTTACGCCACGTTGCTAGACGACGGTTTTTCAGTGCGCTTGTCTGGACAAGATTGTGGTCGCGGTACGTTCGCCCACCGGCACGCAGTGCTGCACAACCAGGCTCAAATGGGTGCTCATGTGCCACTTAGAGAACTCACTGACAAAGCTAACTTCTTGGTTATCGATTCAGTACTCTCTGAAGAGGCTGTTCTAGGCTTTGAATATGGTTATGCAACTGCTGACCCGAGCACACTCGTTATTTGGGAAGCTCAGTTTGGCGATTTCGCCAACGGTGCTCAGGTACTGATCGATCAATTCATTAGCTCCGGTGAAACCAAATGGGGACGCTTGTGCGGTTTGACACTGCTTCTGCCTCACGGTTACGAAGGGCAGGGACCAGAGCATTCATCGGCAAGAATAGAACGCTTTTTGCAACTGTGTGCCGAGGACAACATGCAGGTATTGGTGCCTAGTACACCGGCACAGGCTTATCATATGTTGCGTAGGCAGATGGTTCGGCCAATGCGCCGTCCTATGATTGTTATGTCTCCCAAAAGTTTGCTTCGCCATAAGCTTGCAGTGTCGACACTGGAAGACTTGGCCGAAGGTACATTCCAGCCAGTGCTACCTGAAATTGATGAGCTTGATGCCAACGCAGTCGACCGACTCGTGTTTTGCAGTGGCAAGGTTTACTACGACTTACTCGAAGCACGGCGTAAAAAGGAAATGGGCAATGTTGCTTTGGTTAGATTGGAGCAGCTGTATCCGTTCCCTTATGACGAAATGCACGAGGCTGTTCAGCAGTATCCGAATGCAACATCTATTGTCTGGTGTCAGGAAGAGCCGCGCAACCAAGGTGCTTGGCGCTCTAATCGTCATCGTATTGAGCGAGTGCTGCCAGAGTCGGTTAATGTTCTGGAATTTGCAGGTCGTTCGCCGTCAGCCTCACCGGCTAGTGGCTACATGAGTCAACATCAAATCGAACAAAAGCGTCTGGTTGAAGAGTGCCTGGGTTTAATACCCAATAGTCAGACGCATTAAATCTACCCTTAACAACTTGAATCAAACACAAAGGCAAGCTTCATGACATCCGAGATCAAAGTGCCGACACTGCCCGAATCAATTGCTGATGCATTGATCGTGACGTGGCATAAAAAGGAAGGCGATCCCGTCAGCCGCGATGAAGTGTTGGTTGATATTGAAACCGATAAAGTCGTCATGGAAGTACCCGCTGCCGAAGACGGTGTGCTGGGAAAAATCATTGAGCCCGAAGGCACAACGGTTGCTGCTCATCAAGTGATTGGTTCTATAGAGGCCGCTTCAGCATCCGCACCAGCCGCTGCCCCGGCAGCCGCTCCAGAAGCTGCAAAGAGCGAAGAGGCACCTGCTGCTGACAACGCTGCTGCAGGCCAAACTAGTCCTTCAGTGCGTAAGTTGTTGGACAAGCATTCGCTGAATGCTGCTGATGTGAAAGGTACTGGTAAAAACGGACGTATTTCCAAAGCCGATGTTGAGCAGCATATTGCTGCGGGCGCAACGGCGGCGCCAGCGGCTAGTGCGGCTCCTGCAAAAGCTGCAGCACCTGCGGCTAGTGCAACAGCGTTGCCTATCATGGCTGACGGTGAGCGAGTTGAGAAGCGTGTTCCGATGTCTAGGCTTCGTGCTCGAATCGCAGAGCGCTTGCTCTCGGCGAGCCAAGACACAGCCATGCTGACAACGTTCAATGAAATTGACATGAGTCAGTTCATTGCACTTCGAGGCCAGTACAAAGACAAGTTTGAAAAATCGCATGGTGTAAAGCTTGGCTTTATGTCTATCTTCCTTAAAGCTGCGACGGAAGCGCTCAAGCGCTACCCAGATATCAATGCCTCTATCGACGGTGATGAAGTGGTATACCACGGCTATTGCGATATCGGAGTTGCAGTATCGTCCGAGCGTGGTTTAGTGGTGCCAGTTCTGCGTAACACTGAATTCATGTCATTGGCTGACGTTGAAAAAAGTATTGGTCACTATGCCGAAAAAGCGCGTGATGGCAAACTGTCTCTAGAAGAGATGACGGGCGGCACCTTTACTGTTTCTAACGGCGGTGTGTTTGGTTCGTTGTTATCAACACCTATTTTGAACCCACCACAAAGCGCCATTTTGGGTATGCATGCCACACAAGATCGCCCAGTTGCTATCAATGGCGAAGTGGTTATCCGACCTATGATGTACGTTGCGCTAAGTTACGATCACCGTATCGTGGATGGCAAAGGTGCGGTTGGCTTCCTTAAAACGATTAAGGAATTGGTAGAGGATCCAGCCCGTATCGTATTTGATATCTAGTCAGCTCTTTTTAATAAAGAGTTGAGTTGGAAAAAACCGTCGCTCTATGCGGCGGTTTTTTTTTGCCTGCAATTAGCTAAATTCTTCCAAGCCAAGTAGTTGTCGCATGCGCTCAAGAACATCCAAGCCTTGCATGGCAAGCCAGTGTGGCAGATCGATAATGACCCAGTTTTCTGCCAGTTTGTCCCCGTCACGTCGGTAGACATCGACGACGCGCATGTCCGCGGGTGTGCTGCTGCCGGTCATGCCTAAAAAACCGCCTGTGGCGGTGTTTGTCAGATTTGGCCAACCAAAAAAACACCCGTAGTTGCCTTCAGCGAAGCGTGCAACATGGCCGTTGAAAGTTTTGCCAGCCAAGTTGTAACGAAACGGGTATTGATGCTGATGTTGGTAGCGTTCAATGGTGTAAGTCGCACCAATACCTTCAGGGCCATACCAAATCATGTCTTCGTGCCAGCTCGATGCGAGCACCGATGGTGGCACCTTGTTGTCGTTCGTTTTGATGGCGTGCTCATTAGCGGCACTCAAATCGTTGATCATGCGGTTGATCAACTCAATGGTTGCAACGCCCTGTTCCTGAGGGTGCTCGTTGAGTAACAAGCCGTCGTGGCTTTTGGGGCCGGGGTAGACAAACGAGCTGCCAGTTTGTGGCGGCAGAGGATTCTGCCCAGCTTGTCTCATCACGCCAATAAGGTCGATAAATAGCGCTGATTCGGCAATACGCCCATCAATTACCCTATGAAATTCCACATAACGGATAAAACACATGCGGTGTGTGCTTGGAATGCTCAGCCAAGGATGGTCAAACAGCCCCATAAAATGACCCATTTGGCACACCCAAATGTCTGGGGTTTGTTTGTCTGAAGTCTCAGAGTGAATGATGTTTTCACCGGCGAAAAAGACATCGGGGCGACGTTGTAAACGCGTGAAAGCCGTTCTGAGTGGGTGCCAAAAAGTCGTGCAGACCTCTTCCGCGCTTTCCATTTCATGGAACGGATGCAAACCACGCCAGCGGTAATCGTCATGGGTGTGGGCTTTGAGTGTTTCGGTTAATTGCGCGAGCGGTGCATTGTCGAATGCATCGCAAAAATCGAGAACAACCTGCTTGGCTGCTTGCAAAGAGCTCATAGATGATCTAGTTAAACGGTGTCTATTGGAATACTAGCAATACGTTGATCTTAAGCCCAGTTATACGTGTGTTAGTCACTCTTTTATAAGCAGGAAGCTGGAATTACATCATGAAAAGTGAAACGTTGAAGCTCATCGGAAAGCGTCTTGCCACGACTAGAAAGTCGTGTTTGCTGGTGCTTAGCTGTTGTTTTTGCTTACCTGTTTTTGCGGAAAGCAATCCTCCCAGCGAGCCGCAGAGCCTTCAAGGCGTGCGCTATTCACCAACGGCAGGTGAGATATTCTGGTCCTCTGCCGTGGACGAGTCGACTATCGTTGGGTACCGAGTGTATCGAGACGGTACGGAACTCGGCGTACGGGATGCTCGCAGTGTGTTTGAGCCTACTTTGCAACCAGGCGTCGCTTATCGGTATCAAGTCAGTGCGATTGATAGTTTTGGTAACGAGGGTCCGGCTAGGCTAGTTGATATATCAGCAATTAATGGCGAGCAGACAAGCTCATCGATAGCAGGAGCTGTTGAGCCCGTGGACGAAGATCTACCCACTGAGACTCTCGCTCAAGACGGTACAGAGCTTGTGCTCTATAGCGCCTCTGGCCGTGCGACGTTGCAAGAAGGTGATGCTAATGGGGTATCGATTGCCGTGTCGTTAGAGCGTCGGGGCGAGCAACGGGCCGTAGAGTTGTCTTTGGAAGCTGTGGGTGATCGCGATGCTCTGAACCTTCGTCACGAGTTCTCCAGCACGACACTGAATGCGGATGAGTCCGGATCTGTGTTGACGCTGCGTTTGGATATCAGTGTTGCCCCCTTGTTGGTTCACGAGCGTAATTTCAGAATTATCGCTAGCGACGGTGTTTCACGCACCACGGTGCCACTAACTATCGATGTAGCGCCGTCGAGCGCCCCAGATGTTTATTTGCTGATAGGGCAAAGCAACATGGAAGGGTATAGCGAGCTGGGTAGTCGGCAGGCTTATGAAGGAGGCTTAGATGAGCGTAATGAGCGAATCAAGCAGCTGAATGTTCAGCCCAATAGTCGTTCGATTTTCTTTGACGACAACCTGTTCCGCGATGAACAACAAAATATTTCCACACCGACATTTGTGCCGGCTGAGGACCCTTTGCATGAGCCCAGATTTATCGGCATAGACGGCAAAGAAGCCACGTTTGTTGGCCTGGGTCTGACGTTCGCAAAGTCAGCGCTTGGCAGCACAACAGCCGATATTTATCTAGTGCCAGCCGCATGGGGCGCTACCGGTTTTTGCGCCAATGCTAATGGGGAGTTAGCTTGGAATGCATCTGCAACACCTGATGAGTCCTATCTGGGTGGAACACTGCTAGCCGATCGAGCGCTGACCCGATTGAACATGACGTTACGTGAAACGGGCGGTATCTTGCGTGGCATTCTTTGGCATCAGGGTGGTGCAGATTCGAACAATCCAGATTGTGCGAGTAGTTATGCGGATAACCTATCCCAGTTGGCTGCACGGCTTCGACAAGAGGCCCGTCAAGATGGTCGGGGTAGTCAAGCCCGTGGCAGTGAAGCCAACATTCCGTTCATTGTGGCCACGCAGAGCCGTGGTGATGATGAAAGAGGGGAGTTTTCAACGTTCAACAGCTCAAAAGTTCAGGTTGATGCCGCTCAACGTTCGGTTAGTCAGTACATCGCCCATGCTGATTTTGTGAATAACGATGATCTCGTGCCGCCGCAATACGCCTGTGGACAGACGTCGTGTGTACATTTCGGTGCGCAAGCCCTGCGCGAGCAAGGCCGTAGGTACTATGCCGCCATGAAACGTGTGTGGAACGTGTCGGGTGCATTTCACTATTGATGAATGCATTACATAACCTTGATATACGGTTTCTAAGGCACCAAGACCCTAGGTGGCTATAATGTTGCACAACCATAAGACTCTATATCAACCTCACCAGGATTTACCATGGCTGACGTGTACGATGTGATAGTAATTGGCGGTGGCCCCGCTGGATATGTAGCTGCTATTCGAGCAGCTCAACTCGGGTTAAAAACGGCCTGTGTCGAAAAATGGATTGATAAGCAGGACAAGCCAGCCTTAGGTGGTACCTGCCTAAACGTCGGGTGTATTCCTTCCAAAGCTTTGCTAGAAAGTACAGAGTTGTACGACACCGCTAAGCATACCTTTCCAGACTTAGGTATCAATACGGGCGAAATCACGCTAGACGTTCCAAAAATGATCTCGCGCAAAGACAAAATTGTGCAAGAGCTAACGGGCGGCATCAAGATGCTTTTCAAGCAAAACGGTATTGACTGGTTGCAGGGCAGTGGACAGCTACTGGCCGACAAGCAAGTCAAAGTCACCAGTCATGAAGGCAAGGATGTTACCTACGATGCTGAGAACGTCATCATCGCAACAGGCTCTGTACCTATTAACTTGTCTGCCACGCCGTTGGAAGGCAACATTGTGGTCGACTCAGCGGGTGCTCTCGATTGGCAGGCTGTACCAGGTAGCGTTTGCGTTATTGGTGCCGGTGTTATCGGATTGGAGCTGGGTAGTGTTTGGCGTCGTTTAGGGTCTGAGGTTGTTCTACTCGAAGCCCAAGATACCTTCTTGCCTATGGTCGATAAGGCTGTTGCTCGTGAAGCCGATCGTGCCTTCAAGAAGCAAGGGTTGGACATACGCCTGAATACGCGCGTCATGGGCAGCAAAGTCAAAGGCAAAAAGGTTGTTGTGACCTTCCAAGATGCCGACGGCACACATGAGCAAACATTTGATAAATTAATCGTAGCGGTTGGCCGACGTGCTTTCACCGATGATGTGTGTGCAGCGGGTGCCGATGTGCAACAGGACGAGCGCGGCTTATTCCACGTTAATGACTATTGCGAGACCAACGTACCTGGCGTTTATGCCATTGGTGATGTTGTTAGAGGTCCAATGCTTGCGCATAAGGGCTCTGAAGAGGGCGTCATGGTTGCCGAGCGTATTGCTGGCGAGAACTCATCGCTAAATTACGATGTTATGCCTAACGTGATTTACACGCACCCTGAAGTTGCGTGGGTGGGCAAGACCGAAGAGCAGCTCAAAAGCGAAGGTGTTGACTATCAAGTCGGTAGTTTCCCATTTGCTGCTAGCGGTCGTGCAAAAGCTAAAGGTGATACCACCGGTTTAGTCAAAATCATTCGTGATAAATCGAATGATCGTGTTGTGGGTGCTCATCTTATTGGGCCAAGTGCATCAGAGTTGCTGGCTCAGTCAGTGCTTGCGATGGAGTTTGATGCAACGGTTGAAGACATTGCTCATACTATTCATGCTCACCCGACGTTGTCGGAAGCGATGCATGAAGCGGCCCTAAGTGCAGATGGCCGTGCTATCCATATCGCTAATCGTAAGCGCAAGTAAAAACATCAACGTAGCTTGTGTAGGTGCTTAGCGCTTACACAAGCTGTTGAGTTGTAGTTACTTAAATTCGTAGTAATTATGTTCCATCGGAACTTACCGGCTCTTCGTTGCGTCGGACCTATATCGTGGGCATGCGCCCGGTATCGTTTATAGGTTGTTTTCTCCATGCTCTCTTTTAGACTCTAAGTGCCCATGAAAGCCAAATCCATCACACTACTGGTGTTGGCTGAAGTGGCGGCCATGACGCTATGGTTTGTTTCTTCCGCCACCTTGGTGGACTTGCAAAAAGAGATTGAGCTAAGCGCCTTAAAATC
Organism: uncultured Granulosicoccus sp.; assembly: GCA_937991945.1. Classification (GTDB taxonomy): domain Bacteria; phylum Pseudomonadota; class Gammaproteobacteria; order Granulosicoccales; family Granulosicoccaceae; genus Granulosicoccus. The sequence goes on along the minus strand of CALKLO010000118.1, from coordinate 34,200 downwards.
TGCCTTGTTAGTCTCCACTGTCCCGGCAGGTTTTGTTATCGGTGCGTTATACGTGGCGATGTCCGGTATTGCAGATCGCTATGACCCGCGCCGAGTCTTTGCGCTAGCAGCCTTGTTTGCAGCGGCAGCAAATGCATTGCAATTGATCATCGAGCCTGGTGGGAATATCAGCATTGCCTTGCGCTTAGCGACAGGATTTTTCCTAGCGGGTGTCTACCCCGTCGGTATGAAAATAGCCGTAGGTTGGGGGCGCGAAGATAGAGGCTGGCTGGTCGGTTTACTTGTTGGTGGTCTAACTTTAGGCTCAGCAGCACCACATTTGTTAGCGTGGATGGGCGGCTCTAACTGGCAGTTAACAACCGTGTTGGCCTCTGTATTGGCTGTGTTGGCTGCAGTGCTTGTGATGTTTAGTACGTTAGGTCCTTACCACGCGGCGCAAGCAACCATGAACCCGCGCATGATCACACTAGCGTGGACGCATAAAAAACTACGCCGTGCCTTCCTAGGCTACTTAGGTCATATGTGGGAGCTATACGCCTTATGGGCATGGATAGCACCGGCAGCAGCGGCCTCATACCGCTTCCAAACAACCGCAGACAATGCTGCTGAGTTGTCAAAATTAACAGCCTTTATTGCTATCGCATCGGGGGCCTTGCTATGTCCATTTGCCGGGCGTATAGCCGACAAAATTGGTAAGGCAGAGCTGACCATTTTAGCGATGACCCTCAGTGGTTCGGCGGCATTGTTAGCGGCTGTGTCGTTTGGTGGCCCCATGCCATTGGTCGCTGTTGTGTTTGTGTTCTGGGGTTTAGCCGTAATACCTGACTCTGCGCAATTCTCAGCCATGGTGGCGGATCTATCACCGGGAGAGATGGCAGGCAGTTTAATGTCATTGCAAACCGCCTTAGGTTTTGCGTTAACCATTTTTACGGTGCAGATGACACCGTTTGTTGCCGAGTTGTTTGGATGGCCGGTATTGTTTTGTATTCTAGCGTTAGGGCCTGCTGTTGGCGTAGCCTCTATGTTGGGGCTGACAAGGATGCGCTTGCAGCGTTAAAGTCATTGCCAACGAAGCGCTGAAACTTAGCGCTATTGGGTCAATGAAAGGATATAAATTCTATCAGCGTCGAAATGGGTCAAAAACCAACGCGATGATGTTTACTAATCCTTCTTTTCGACAGTGATCTCAAGAGTTTTGCTATCGCCTGCAAACCATTTTTGAACATACAGAGACCCAACAATGGGTGCGACTCCTTCGTCAGGAATTTCTTTATAACGAACGCTGTTCTTGGTTTCTTTCTCGTATTCGAACTTAACCACTTTCTTTGACATGCAAATTTACTCATGTGTTTTTTGGATAGCGTAATGTTAGTGCATCATGAGGGGTATGTGGCAAGTTGCTTTGTTAGCGTGACGAGCTAGGAGAGCTGCAACTAGTGAGGCTCTCCTAGTACACGTCACAACATCAAAAGCGGTTTAAAACTTAATGCGAGCACCTAGTGCGGCAAGATCCACGGAGCTTGCGTTGTCGATGTCAGCATCGAGCTTTCGATACGTTGCAAAGCCTTCAATGTTCGCACTCAGTTTGGTTGCGTATGTGAGGCCGAAGGTGTCTGCTTCATCGTTGCCTCTTTCCCCCAATCCGTAATCAATAGTGACTGCATTGACACCGTAGATGTAGCCCAGCTTAATCGTGAACGCTTCCTGGTCAGGGCTGACGTCTGGACGGTTGTCGCGATCAGAAAATGCAACGGTTGCATTGAGGCCGTTTCCTAACAGTACCGAGGCGGATAACCCAAACACTTCGGCGTCGGATGCAAACTCATTAGTATCGACATAGAATATGGCTGACTTCACTGTAGCGCCTCTTACATTTCCGCTGTAGCGTAACGCTATTTCGTACGCGTTACCTTGGTCAAGGCTTCCGGAAAGTCCAAAGCCATTGGCCGATGGCGTGTCGTATCGCAATCTGTTCACACGGCTAATGCCGTCATTCATAGTAAAGATGCTGTCCCAAGTAATGTTCTCTTCTGGAGTCGCGCCTGCCACTACGACATAATTGCCCCAGTTGTCCTGATGGTTTGAACTTGAGCTGAGTGCAGTGCCGGAAAGATCAGATTCTGTAGCACCGTTGCTTGCTCCATCACCTTTACCCATTGATATTTTTCCAAAGTTGCCTTGAATAAATATGTCTTGCAAACGGTTGTCTATGAAGTCGTCATTGCCTCCATTGGTTTGACTGCCGCCAGCACTTGCAAATGCAGGGTTAGATTGAATTTGTTGTTCTAACTTAAAGCCAACTGTTTGGCCGCTAGCGAGTTCTTCTTCTCCCGTTATACGAAAGCGAGTGCCAGACCATCCAATGTCCTGATGTTGTAATTCATCCCCAACGGCGTCATCGGGAGCTACAACCATTCTGCTTATTTGACCTGATATCTTAAAGTCGAAAGCGTGTGTGTTTACGGCTAAGCCACAAAGACCTGTGGCTAAAATCACTTTTGTTATGGTTGTTTTTTTCATGCGAACGTTCCTCAAATTTACGGGCGGATGCTTTAAGGCCTAATCAGTAGTCACATCCAATGACTAGTGGTTGCAGCCCGACTTTTACTGTCGAGTGATAGTTACGAAGCCCGATAATTAGAAAAGTTTCGTTAAGAAAAAAAATAGCATTTGAATTGTTTGTGCAGGGTCAACTATTTTCCATGTTGAAGATAAACCCGAATCGTTAAGTGTTTATTTTTAATTGAGAATGTTTAAAATTCCGCAGTTTGAATTTGGTTTTTCAAAAAAGTTGCACATTAAATATATATTTTTCGTACGTAAGAATATAATGCAAGGCGAGTTTTTAAATACGGCTGAGACAACATGGTTTTGATATACGCCGTTGATAAAAATGTAATTAACCTCAATAGAACTGAGCATTTTCAGCGCATCATGCAGACCACGGGTTTGGTGTTAAATTCGTGCGGTGTCCCTTTTTTGTATATCATTCGCTCATGAGCTCAACACTACACTTTGACTACATCATTGTCGGCGCAGGTTCCGCAGGAGCGGTGCTGGCTAATCGCTTAAGCGAGTCTGGGCGACACTCGGTGTTAGTGCTTGAAGCGGGTGGTTCAGATTTAACACCGTACGTTCAGTTACCACTGGGCTACGGCAAGGTCTATTACGACGAGCGGGTCAATTGGAAGTACTTAACCGAGCCGGTTGCTCAGCTCAATAACCGCCCTAGTTATTGGCCGCGTGGCAAAGTGTTGGGCGGTTCAAGTTCTATCAATGCCATGGTGTATGTGCGAGGTCACCAGCGTGATTATGCGCAGTGGGAATCCGTGGCACCCGGTTGGGGTTGGCAAGATGTCGAGCCTTTGTTCCGACGTATGGAGGCTTGGCGAGGAGAGGCTGATGTAAGGCGTGGTGCTGATGGTCCGTTATCGGTAACCGATATCAGTGATATGGCACACCCGCTTTGTGATAATTATTTTAAGGCGGCCGAGCAAATAAACATTCCTCGAAATAACGATTACAACGCAGGCAACATGGACGGTGCGTCGCTGTATCAAATAACCACTGACAAAGGCCTAAGAGCCTCTACTGCGCAAGCCTATTTAAGACCGGTAATGCAACGCGGAAATTTGGTGGTGCAACAAAAAGCGCATGTGCTTAGAGTGCTTACCGAAGGTTCCCTGGCGACAGGTGTTGAATATGCTCACAATGGTGTCACTAAAACCGCCTACGCAAGAGCCGAAGTCATTTTAAGTGCGGGAGCCGTTAACACGCCGCAACTATTGCAGCTTAGCGGCATAGGGCCTGCGGCAGCTCTCATCGAGGTGGGTGTGCCTGTTAAGCATGACTTGCCAGCAGTTGGGCAACATTTAAGCGATCACTTGGGTGCTGATATCGTTTGCAAAACGACGGTGCCAACACTTAACCAAGAGCTAGGCCCTTGGTATGGAAAAGTACGTGCAGCCTTACAGTTTGCATTTGGCCGAAAGGGGCCGTTAACGCTCAGCCTAAATCAGGCAGGTGGTTTTATTCGAACATCAGACGAGCTAGAGTCGCCCGATCTGCAATTGTATTTTTCGCCGGTTAGCTATACGCGCGCACCGCCATTGACTCGGCCACTGGTAAGCCCTGATCCGTTCCCTGGTTTTCTTATTGGCTTTAATCCGTGCAAGCCGACCAGCAAAGGTCATATTGCCATCAAGTCAAACGACCCCTATGAAGCGCCAACGATACAGCCAAACTATTTGGACACAGAACACGACAAAGCTTTAATGCTCAAAGGCATGCGTCTCATGCGTCAGTTCACGGCAGCGCCTGCGTTTCAGTCGGTTGTTGAAAAAGAGGTTTACCCTGGGCTCGCTGTCGACTCCGATGAGCAAGTGATGGACTTTGTTCGTGACAACGCCTGGACCGTATTTCATCCGAGTTGCACCTGTCGCATGGGGCAGGATGCGGCTACGTCCGTCGTTAATGAGAAGCTTCTGGTACATGGTATGCAAAATTTGCGTATCGCTGACGCATCGGTGTTCCCGAGCATACCCACAGGCAATACCAATGCACCTTGCATCATGGTGGGTGAGAAGGCTAGCGACATAATATTGGCTGACGCCCGGTAACACGCTCATGCGGCTAAAAGACTAACCATTCCAGTTGTGCGGCCACTCTATTGCGACGCACCGTCATGTGTTTTCGCGGTACCCTTGGAGCAATGAATCACATCTGCGCCACTATTGCATGACACACATAACCAACACGTTGCGAGTGGGGGTGCTGTCTGTCGCATTCATGCTGGTGGGTTGCGCTGGCGCGCCTAAGCTACCGTCTATCGTTGTGCCATTGAGCGACAGCCAGGCGCTCGTCAATAGTGAACGGTCCCCGGCTGCTGATCTTTACTTGGGTTCTACAGCTAACCCCGTCGATGCCGTGTCCACCGACGATGAAGCGCCAGGTGTTGAGCCCATTGCTGAAGAAGGCGCGTTAACAGAGCGCGTTCGCAAGGAGCGGGCTGATGCGTTTAACCCCTATGTACTAACGGCTCATAAGCATAATTTTATTTTGCCGGTGAGTTATTCCACCGGTATTAATGAGGCGGTATACGCTGAAAATGACGTGCCTTACGGTGATGGGCTACAAGCTGCGGAAGTGAAGTTTCAGATCAGCCTAAAGAGTCAGCTCAATGAAAGCGATCTGATGTTTGCAAAAGACTCCTTATCCGTAGGCATCACTCTTGAGGCGTGGTGGCAGTTGTATTCAGATTCACTGTCTAGCCCTTTTAGAGAAACTAACTACCAGCCCGAGATTTTCTATCTTGTGCCTTTGTTATGGGGGCCCTTCGATGGCAGCACGGCTGTAGTCGTTGGGTTTGAGCATCAGTCCAATGGACAAGTGCAAGGGCTGTCCAGAAGTTGGAATCGTTTGTACACCACATTGATTTATGAAAAAGGTGCGTTCGTTGGGTTTGTACGCCCTTGGTATCGCATACCCGAAGATGCCAAAGAATCTGAGGATGACGCGGAAGGCGATGACAACCCCGATATCTTGGACTTCATGGGTTACGGTGAAATTGGTGCATCTTGGCGCAGAAGTAACAAAGAATACGCAGTGCGTGTGCGGGGCAATACGTCAACCGGTAAAGGCGCAATTTCTATTGGCATGACCTTTCCTTTGTTTGCAAAATTCAGGGGCTTTGTGCAGTACTTCAATGGCTATGGCGACTCACTGATTGACTACGATCATTTGCAACAACGAGTAGGGTTAGGTGTTGCGTTAAACAGTTTGTATTAACAAATTGCTAGCCGCCCAAAATGTACTCATGGCGTGCACGCCAATGTTGTTCTTTAAAAAAAGCTAATAACGCATTGCGAGCACGCGGCTCGCTCAATGCGGTAATGACTAAGCTATCGCTGCGCTCAGTGATGAGCATTTCATAGCTAATAATAGGTTTGCCTCTTTTTGAGCGCTCCTTGTTGGCAGGCTTTACATCAACAAAACCTTTAACGCTTACGTTGTATTCAAGCAAGGCATCGTGCCACTGACGAGCACTCTTACCGGTGCCGCAAATCCAAACACTGCGCCCCGTGTGTAAATTCAAATGGCTGCTGGGTTGTACGGCTGCCCACGCGCGACAACGGGTAAACGCTTCGCGTCGGTAGCGCTGGTCGCTGTAAGTTAAACGGCCTGGATGCTCGCGCCAGTCTTGCAATAAGGCGTCAGGTTTGCCCATGCTCATGCCTGCCAACATAGCGCGAAGAATGAGGTCGTAGTCCTCGGGTCCATCAATGTCTCGATAGCCCCCCAAGCTTTGCCAAATATCTTTGTGTGCCATCAAGGTTGGGTGAGGCATGGGGCATTCCGTGTAGCAGGCGTCCACAATATCTTCATTGCAGGTCAGTTCATTCAGCCATTGGGCATAACGATTGTTGCCGGCTTGCACGCCATCAACCGAACCTTGCTCATCAATGAAGCGAACACGAGCAGCACACAGTTGTATATCAAGGTGGCTCTTTAGGTAGTTCAGTTGGGTTTCTAGCCTGTGCGGGTAGGCGATGTCATCGTCATCCATGCGGGCAATGTAGGGGGCGCGTGCGCACGCTAGGCCGGTATTGAGCGCGGCGACTATTCCGACGCCTTGCCGAGCAACGCCGACAATTCTTGAGTCCTGAGGAAGTCTGTCTAGAAGCTGCCCGACATCATCTTGGCCAATGATGACAAGTTCCACGTTGTGCAAGGTTTGGGATAGAACACTTTGAACCGCTTCTAGGGTGGTGCTGCGCCACTGCCTTATGGGCAGTAGCACGGAGACAACAGGGGTCAGGCTTTCCACTTAATACTGCAGCCCACGCTTGGGTGAGTGTTCGTGGGGGCCGGCTTACCCGCTAGCAACGCTTGGCCTGCCGCTTTTAGATCAGCACCGTGAGCGGCTCCAGCACCCGGACGAGAATCGTCAAACTGCCCGTGGTAATACAAACCGTGACTTTGATCGAATAAGAATATGTCGGGTGTACAAACAGCTGAGTAAGCTTGAGCCACTTCTTGAGTTTCATCAAAGCAATACGGAAAGCCGAAATTCTTTGCGCGAGCCAATTCGCCCATTTTTTCAGGCCCGTCTTGTGGGTAATTGGCGCTATCGTTGGAGCTGATAGTAATAGTTGCGATGCCATCGTCTGCAAATTGGTGAGCAAGCTCAGCCAGTTCATCGACCAAATGAACCACGTAAGGGCAGTGGTTGCACATGAATACGATCAAAAGAGGTTTGCCGGTATAGTCTGACAACGCCACAGATTGATTGTCACGAGTGTCAGGTAGCGTAAAATCTGGCGCTGTGGAGCCCAATGTCAGGTTGGTAGATTTTGTTAATACCATCGAAAAGGTGTCCAGATAGTTGCAATCAAACGCTATATTAACGGTTGTGCAGTTTTCATTGAGTTATCCGATAAAGGTTTATGCAGAATAATCAAGCTCAGATGTTTATCGTCTCTGCCCCATCCGGCGCTGGCAAGACCAGCTTGGTGCGCAGATCAATCAAAGATCTCACCGATCTGACGGTAGCGGTGTCCCACACCACGCGGCCTCAACGCCCAGGTGAGCAGGATGGTCATGATTACCATTTTGTGTCTCGCGAAGCGTTTGAAGAGATGATCGACTCAGACCACTTTTTGGAATACGCCGAAGTCTTTGGCAATTATTACGGCACGAGCATGGGGGCTGTGAACCAATCCCTGGCAGAGGGTCGCGATGTGATATTGGAAATCGATTGGCAAGGGGCTGCCCAAGTGCGCCAGAAACTCTCCGATGTGGTGTCGGTGTTCATCTTGCCACCTTCCAGAGCCACGCTTATTGAGCGATTAAAGGGCCGGGGACAGGACTCTGATGAAGTTATCGATTCCCGAACCGCAGAAGCTGTGCAGGAAATGCAGCAGTACCATCAGGCTGAATATCTGATCATTAACGACGATTTTGAAGAGGCTTTGAGCGAGTTAAAAGCCGTTGTGCTGAGTCATCGGGTGCAAAAACCGAGGCAGGCGTTACGCCACGCAGGACTCATAACAAGCCTTACACACGACTAATTAGCAAAATTCACAAGAATTACACACTAATACGGCTAATTAAGTCGTCTATGGTCTGGCATTCGCGTGCAGAAAACACTAGAGTATACGGTTCAGTGAATTGCAGGAAGAAGCCCGTTCATGGCTAGAGTTACAGTAGAAGACAGTTTGGCGATGGTTAACAACCGTTTCGATCTCGTTTTGATCGCGTCAAAGCGTGCCCGAAACATTTCCATGGGTGCAGAGCCTATGGTGTCAGACGACAACGACAAACCTACCGTTATCGCACTGCGGGAAATTGCCGATGGTTTAGTGGGTGAAGAAATTCTCAATGAAGCACCGCCACCACCAGCACCGGTAGAGCCGGTTATTTATGAAAATAAAGACCAGTTACGCGACGATTTCTAAGACACCCACAACGTGTCTAGCGCCAACCCACCTCTTCCTATCAACAGAAGGGTGGGTCGGTTTGCGTCGTAGCATCATTACCGCAGATCGCGGCTTGTGAGCGCTGATTCTCACAACCAAAGCAATCGCAACCAGCATGGGCTTGACGCCGTTCTGCCCATCGCAACGAATCCGGGTGACGCTGCCTCGTCTGATTCTGACAATACCGATGTAATGGGTGGCAAAACGACCCGTATTGAGTGGCTTGCCTACTCCAGTTTGCTTGAGCAGCTGAATTCCCGATTTACCACCGAACAAATCGCCGAAGTATCTCGCGCCTACACAATGGCCCGCGATGCCCACGCAACCCAAACCCGAAGTTCAGGTGAGCCCTACATAACTCACCCCATAGCCGTAGCGTCCATCGTGTTCTCGATGAAATTGGACCACTACAGCATCATGGCGGCTTTGCTGCACGACGTGTTAGAAGACACCCCGGTCACCCGCGAAGACATGGTTACAGCGTTTGGTGAGGAAGTCACTCACATCGTTGATGGCGTTAGTAAGCTCAACCACATTAAATTTCGTTCTAAGCAGGAAGCGCAAGCGGAGAGTTTTCGGAAAATGCTGCTGGCGATGGTGACCGATATTCGGGTCATCATGATTAAGCTAGCCGATCGGCTGCACAACATGCGCACAATCGGTTCGCTACGGCCTGATAAGCGCCGGCGTATCGGCAAAGAGACCCTGGAAGTCTATTCGCCCATTGCGGCAAGGCTGGGTATGTTCGGTGTCAAAACTGAGCTGGAGGCACTAGGTTTCAGAGCCTGCTACCCCATGCGTAGCCGCATTTTGGCCGACACGGTTAAGCAGTCTCAGCGAAATCGCGAACACATTATCGACAAAGTGACGGCTCGCATAGAGACAGCACTGAGTGAAAAAGGCATAAACGCCTCTATTACTGGGCGCGAAAAGCATCTCTACAGTTTGTACAACAAGATGCAGAAGAAGCAGCTGCCCTTTCAACGGGTATTCGACATGCTGGCGTTGCGTGTGGTGGTCGACTCAGTTGAGGATTGCTACCAAGTATTAGGGTTAGTGCATCAGCTCTACACACCCATATTTTCACGCTTCAAAGATTACATCGCAGTGCCTAAGCAAAACGGTTATCAGTCCTTGCACACCGTGTTAAACCACGGCACTGATGGCACTGAAGGTACGCCTATTGAAGTGCAAATTCGTACCCAGCCAATGGATGAGCAAGCGGAGTCAGGTATTGCTGCGCATTGGGCTTACAAGGACGGCAGCGACACAACCGCACAAAGTCGAACCCCTGGTTGGTTGTCTAACCTTGCAGACATTCAGCAATCAGCACCCGATACGTTGGAGTTTGTTGAGAACGTAAAAATCGATTTGTTTCCGGGAGAAATTTACGTATTTACTCCTAAGGGCACCATCATCCAGTTACCGCGCAAAGCCACACCGGTTGATTTTGCTTACGCCGTTCACTCTGAGGTGGGCAACAAATGTGTGGCGGCCAAGGTTGATAGGCGACTGACTTCTTTGAGTGACCCACTTGAGAGTGGGCAAACCGTTGAAATTATTACTGGCGATCAAGACGCCCCCAGCCCTATGTGGTTGAACACGGTTGTCACCGCTAAGGCTCGCACCGCTATTCGTCATTACTTGCGTGCTTTGGACAAAACTCAAGCCATACAATTTGGCGAACGTTTGCTCAGGCGTGCACTGGGTCGGCACGAGCGTTCACTGGATAATATCCCTGAGAAAGTCATACACGACGTGCTCGCAGAGCGCAGATTCACAGCCGTTGAAGAACTATACGAAGACATCGGCCTAGGCTTGCACTTGCCCAGCCAGATAGCTGAACGGCTCATAGCTGTTGAGTCTGGAGACCCTGTTAACGCTGAGCCGTTACCCACGCTTGAAACAGCGCCTGTGCTCATTGATTCTGCCGTGAGTCCCACGTTGTACATGTCCCAATGTTGTCACCCGCTACCCGGGGATAACGTACAAGGCTTCTTTACGCCGGGTAAGGGCGTAGCTGTACATCGCTCTGGCTGTCGCAATGTACGTCGCTTTAGACGACGACCTAAAGAATGGGTCGCTGTTGATTGGGCATCGGATATATCCGGCCAATTTGAAGTGGTTATTTTGCTGCATTTGCTGCATCAGCCAGGCGCATTGGCTCGAGTGACATCAACCATGTCACTCATGAACGTCAACATTGAAAATATGGATTTCAATAATCGCGATGACGATATCAGCATCCGCTTCGTGCTTGCTGTTGAGAACCGTCTGCAGCTTGCTCGTATTGTGCGTCGACTCAGAAACCTGACCGTAGTACGCAGCGTCAGGCGAGAAAGCTAAGTAGCTTCCACCCTGAGGGCTTAGGTTCTTGTAAGCCTTGTGCGCTCCTTGATCAACGCTGTGGCACCTAATAAGTCGTGATTTGACTAGTGAGACGATATACTCGCTGGCATTATCCTTATCGATCACGAGAATTCGACAATGCCACGTAAAATATTCAATACCGACAAGGCTCCCAGCGCAATTGGCGCTTATTCGCAAGCTGTTCAGGCAGGCGATACGGTTTACTTGTCAGGTGCGATTCCGCTAGTGCCTGAGACAATGGAACTGGTCAGTGACGATGTGCGCACTCAGATCGTACAAGTGTTCGACAACCTAGAAGCTGTGTGTGTTGCCAGTGGTGGGTCGTTCGATAAAGTCGTCAAGCTCACGGTATTCTTAACCGATCTAGGTGACTTCCCACTCGTGAATGAAGTCATGGAAGAACGCTTTAGTGCTCCCTACCCAGCGCGTGCCGCTATCGGTGTCGCCTCCTTGCCGCGCAATGTTGCGGTTGAGGTCGAAGGCGTGATGTATTTGGGTGACTAAGCAGGACCGCTGTAGCTGTGCTCCTTGTGCAGGGCAATTCAATTGCCCTGCACAAGGAGAAATCTGCACTTAATCCACGCCGCTGAATATGGTCGCTAAATCTGCACCCACCTATCTGACGCTCGATACCACACCTGTAGAAACGCTTAAAGGTGTGGGTGCTGCCATGGCAGATAAACTTGCGGCCATTGGTGTGTATACCTTGCAGGATGTGTTGTTTCATCTGCCGTTTCGCTATCAAGATAGAACGCGTCTTTCAAAGATAGGCCGTTTGACGCCAGGCACTGAGGCGGTGATTTGTGCTGAGGTGTTAATCAGTGATGTTGTGATTCGGCAGCGCCGTTCGTTGCTGGTCAGAGTCAACGATGGCACGGGTTCGTTGATGTTGCGATTCTTCCATTTCAACCAACAGCAAGTGAAACAATTTGAACGCGGCCGCCAGATTCGATGCTTTGGTGAAGTGCGCCGTGGCCCGGGTATGTTGGAGATGGTCCACCCCGAGTATCGCGTGCTTGCCCCCGATGCTGACCCTGAAGACGATTTGGACAACACGCTCACACCGTTTTACCCCACCACTGAAGGCGTTCAGCAAACCACGCTCAGGCGTTTAAGCGATCAGGCCTTGGCGGCGTTAGAGTCGTCAGCGCTGACAGACCTACTGCCTGTAGACAGTATTCAAGATACTGAGCTTCCCGATTTAATAACTGCTTTACGTATCGTGCATCGGCCTCCACCCGATGCAGATGTGCAAGCATTGATGGAGGGAATACACCCAGCGCACCGTCGTTTAGCACTTGAAGAGCTTGTTGCGCACAGACTTGGTTTGCGTCTGCTGAGAGTCAATGCTCAGCAGCAACATGCACCGTTGATTAGGCCGGTGGGTGAGCTAATGGGCTCATTGCGTAAGGCGTTGAAGTTTTCGCTAACGGGCGCTCAAGATAGAGTATTGCTGGATATCGTCAATGACATGGGCACACCTGAGCCTATGCTGCGTTTAGTGCAAGGCGATGTCGGTTCGGGCAAGACGGTGGTCGCAGCACTGGCAGCAGCCCAAGCTGTTGAGAGTGGCTATCAAGTAGCCTTGATGGCGCCGACTGAAATTTTGGCAGAGCAGCATATGCTTAATTTCTCTGAGTGGTTTGAGCCTATGGGGATAAGCGTAGGGTGGCTAACCGGTAAGCTGCGTGCAGCTCAAAAACGAGCCACGATAGAAGCAGTGGCTATGGGGCAGCAACGCATCGTTGTGGGCACGCATGCTCTGTTTCAAAAAGACGTTGAGTTTGAAAACTTAGGGCTTGCCATAATTGATGAGCAGCATCGTTTTGGTGTGCATCAACGTATGGCGCTCAGAAACAAAGGCGCCGATGAAAACACCTTGCCGCATCAGCTCATCATGACAGCGACACCCATACCAAGAACGCTTGCCATGACGGCATACGCGGATCTAGACGTTTCTATTATTGACGAGCTACCGCCCGGTAGAAAACCCGTGACAACCGTTGCCATAGACAATTCAAGGCGGGGTGAAATCATTCAGCGCGTTGGTCAAGCTGTTGCAGAAGGTCGTCAGGTGTATTGGGTGTGTACGCTCATTGAAGAGTCTGAGTCGCTTCAGGCTGAAGCTGCCGAGGATGCCTATGCAACGCTTCAAGATATGTTGCCGAACCATAAAGTAGGTTTGGTTCATGGTCGGTTAAAGCCGCGCGATAAAGAGGCGATCATGCAGGCGTTTAAAGCCTGTGAAATTGACTTGCTGATTGCCACGACAGTGATAGAGGTGGGAGTGGATGTGCCCAATGCCTCCTTGATGATTATTGAAAACGCCGAACGATTAGGCTTATCTCAATTGCACCAGCTGCGTGGTCGTGTGGGTCGAGGCAGTGAACAAAGTAGCTGTATATTAATGTTTCAAGCGCCCTTGTCTAATAACGGAAAAGAGCGATTGGGCATCATGCGAGAAACTAACGACGGGTTCTTAATCGCAGAAAAAGATTTATCGTTGCGTGGTGCTGGAGAAGTATTAGGTACGCGACAAACCGGCTTAGCTGAATTCAAAATTGCGCAGCTGGGTCGAGATGATGATCTGCTCGACGACGTTAGTGATATTGCCGATGCGTTAATGGCATGTGACTCACCCAATGTGCAGGCACTAGTGAGGCGTTGGATTGGTGAAGATAAAAAAGACTACGGTGGTGTTTAAGTCTTAGCGGGTAGTTTGCTTGCAAGTCCCTGCACTATTGCACCAGATACAACGTATGTTATCCAATTTATAACTAATCACTATTAATACGATGTTGTGACACCATAAGTATGGTCTATGCTCTGTATACATAGCGTTTTTCTACATAACGCGATCAAGAGTTATACACAATTCTGAATAGGTCAGATGGCTAGTAGCAACGAAACAAAAACGTTTCAACAAGCAGCGCATAAAGAATTAACTGCTGCTGAAACTGAAGCCAAGGTAAGGCTTGAGCGTCGTCAACTCGAGATGCTCATTGTGCATGCTCTCAAAATATCCGGTGGCGACTTTTCTCTGTTGCTAAGTCCTATTGGTGCAGGCACATACGCTGAGCAATTCGTACAGTTAGAGGCAGCTGCATCGCAAGGTGTTGGTGAAGGCTTCAAAACCCATCGTGATTTACTTGCTAGTCGTAAAGCCAATTCAGTTACGCAGCAAGTCATGCGTTCAGGTGCTGTTATGCAAGGCACGGTTGCTGAGTTGGGTATTCCCGTTCAGCTGAATGATACGCAACTGACGTTTGAAAACTTCGTGTTGCTTCCTGTTGATTCTGATCATGCGACATCGCCCGTGTTATTAGTTGCAAACCCTAATATTCTTATTACTGGAAAAATGCATGGCGACATACTGGGTCGGCTAGAAGAGTTGGCAGATGTGATTTCAAAACGTAATTTGCACCGACAGACCACTATCGATTCAGACACGCAGCTTCAAGAAAATAACGTATGCGAATATGCGCTAAAGCAACTCAGTGTAGAAACGCGACACGCCATCGTTACCGTTTCAATCGACGGCGTTATCAAGGAGTTAAACCCGGCGGCTGCCAAGTTGTTTTCGTGCAAGTCGCGACAAGCATTGGGCGAGGACTTTAGTCGTTACTTAGCACCGAAGTACTTTATGCCTACGCTTCAGCGCTTAGCTCAATCCACTCATGAAACTGACACAGCAGAAAAGCTGCGACTTAATAATCGTTCAGTAACTGTGCTCGACGAATCAGGTGATGTGAAGTCCGTGGCTGCGAGCGCGTACTACACCGTGGAAAATAATCAGGTGTCGGTGACGTTTGTGTTTAGCCACCCCAGTGTCATCAGGCGAAGTATGCTTGGCGAATCTAGCGTTGCCAAATTGGTAGACACCGGTCTGTTAGGTGTCGTTGAGCTGGATACCGATTGGCTGTGTGAAAATACCAACGACGCTTGGTGCAAGATCAGCGGACTCAGCCAAGAGCAATCTAAGGGTATGGGATGGGCGCAAACTATTCACGACGAGGATTTACTAGATTCTTGGGTGAGTGCTGGTGAGGCGCTGGAAAAAGGCGATGACTATTCGGGTGTCTGGCGCTTTAAGCAGCCAGATGGTTCAGTGCGATGGGTGGCGATTAATGCATCGGTTGTGGCTAATGAGCTTAACCATGCTCAAGGGTATTTGTTTGTCTGCCAAGACGTCTCATCGTTTTATCAAACTCGTCAACGACTGCACCATGCCTCCACGCACGATGCGCTAACGGGTCTGTTGAATCGTTCTGAATTTTTAGGGCAATTGCAGCTTCGGTTAAACACGCGCAATCAACGTCGTAAGACATCATTGGTGCTGCTGCATGTCGAAGGGCTACGCAGCCTAAACCGAGAGTTTGGACAAGGTGTTGGCGATCAGGCTCTTCGGCAGTTCTCGGGTAAGTTACAGGCAACAGTGGGCGATGCTACGCAATGCGCTCGAATGAGTGGAAGTCAGTTTTCTGTATTAATTAAACAGCCGGAGAGCACAGTTGATACAAATCGACTAGTGGACCAGCTGCTCAATTGTGTCGGTGGGAATTTCGATGTGTATGGGCAAGATATAACGCTCAAAGTCAGTGTGGGTTTCGCCTCTGCGGACGAGCGTACCGACAGCGTTGATCAATTATTGGTGCGAGCCGATGCGGCGATGCGACAAACGCTTGAAATTGATCTGTCAAAGTGCGTCGACTCGCCGGTGATCAATACTAAGCAGCCTGATTCAACCGCCACAACGTTAGAGCAGCGTTTGGCTGAGGCGTTACAGTATCGCTCCGGCACGCTAAACGGCGAGCCTCTCTACAGCCTAGATACAGATAGTCTTATTCGGCACGAAGCATCATTAATTCGAGAGTTGTATAAGCCCGAAGACGTTCTAACGCTGGGTTGAATGAGTCGCTTAGGCGCCTGCCTAAGTGACAACGGCTTGGCTTAATCGGCCGATGTCCATTGCGTGTGCTTTTCGCACCATGCCCACAAATCAGCTCGCTTGTCAGGGGTATCTGCGTTGCGCGATTTTGCGCTGATGTTGATAGCCCTAATAGCGCGGTCGTGCCAGAAATTGCCACTACTGTTGGCAGGTTCGGAGTCAGCGCTTAACCAAACCAAGGTGTCTGCGCCTTGGTGTGGTGTTCTTAGCAGGCCAAGCTTACTCAGCCATGAAGAAAACCCGGGCAGAGCTTCAGTGATGCCGGGTGTCTCCACCCAGCCGGGGTGCAAAGCTTGAAACACAATTTCATCTTTGCTGACTTTTTCAGACCACATCTCGTTAAGTACCACTTGCGCACGTTTGGCGCGGGCGTATTGCTTTGCGCCTTGGTACTCGTCGTTCTCCATTTCTAGGCCTGTGACGGTCAGTGGTTCGGTATACATGCCACCCGAGCTCATTGTTAGAACGCGCGCAGGGTTATGTCCGTTTTGGGCCGATGCACGGAGTTGAGGTAGTAGAAGGCCGGTGAGCAAAAAGGGTGTTGCCACCATGAGCTCGACGCTCAGGTCGCATCCGTTGGCCGCTCGTTTTCGCGTGTTGAATAAAGCGCCGGCATTGTGCGCTAGCACATCAATGACAGGAAAACGATCTGCAAGTTTGACGGCTATCTGTTGTACATCGCTGTGTTCGCCCAGATCTCCGATGACCGCGTGGATGGAGGCGTTGTTAGATTCTTGAATGAGGTCGGCGACCAACAAGCGGGTTTTGTCCGGATTGCGCCCGACCATGACGAGAGTGGCGCCCAGAGATGCGTAAATGCGCGCAGCCTCGGTGCCAATGCCCGAGGTGCCGCCAGTGAGTACAACCACCTTGCCGGTTAAATCGTAGGTATCTAGGGCTGGCCAATCAAAGTTCTTTTTGCGCAGTTTGTAGCCGATATTCGAGAAGCTGGGAACGATCAGCCGTTCGATAAGGCTGTCGAAAAAGCGTGTGCTCATGATGTCTGCCGGAATAGCTTAAATAGTCACGTATCTGACCTTTACGGAATAGAGCTAGGCTTAGATCTAGGTGCCGTGGTTTTTTTTCCGCCCCCATCAGATCAGCTTTGGGTGTAAATTGAGATTAGAGACTTTGTTGCTCTGACTGTTTGACCCTTTACGACGTTGGGTCTGATGCCATACAGCAAAACCAAATAAGCGGAAAAATTAAGTGTATGAGTAACGTCAAGCGTTTGAGCCTGGATGAGATCCACGCGTTGGCCAATACTATATTGACCGAGAATGGTTTTTCTACCGACCAAGCCGATGCCATCGCTGAGACGGTGACCGCCGCTGAGCGCGACGGCTGTCAGTCGCATGGTTTGTTTCGTATACCGTTTTATGTAAAAGCGCTGCTCAATGAGCATGCTGCGCCAACAGCTGAGCCTACGCTGTCCGTTACTGAGTCGGCCGTTGTGCATGTGGATTCTCACGGTGGGTTTTGCCCGTTGTCGCTTCGAGTCGGTGAGCCTGCGCTAGCTGCTAAAGCAAAAACACACGGCATTGCCGCGTTAGCCATACACGATACCTACAACATCGCAGCGTTATGGCCTGAAGTTGAACGCTTGGCTGCGCAAGGGTTAGTCGTGTTCGCGTTTACAGCGGCTAATTCTTACGTTGCACCGGCAGGGGGGACTAAACCTTTATATGGAACCAATCCAATGGCCTTTGGTTTTCCTCGCCAGGGGCAAGCTCCATTGGTGTTTGATCAGGCATCAAGCGCTAGCGCTCGTGGCGAAATACAATTGCACCTTCGCGAAGGTAAGCCTATTCCAGCTGGGTGGGCCATTGATGTTAACGGACAACCCACCACAGACCCAGCCGAGGCATTAGCCGGTGCTCAGCTGCCATTCGGCGGGCACAAGGGGTCAAGCATTGCTTTAATGGTTGAGCTGCTAGCAGGTGCTCTTATTGGGGACCTGTCCAGTAGCGAATCCAAAGCCTCTGATACGCAAGGTGTGGGTGCGCCTTTGGGTGGCGAATTCATCATGGCTATCGACCCCTCTCACTGCAACCGTTCAGCTGACCACCTCACCAGAGCCGAGCACTTGTTCGCTGAGGTGCTTGATCAGCCGGGTACTCGACTGCCTTCACAGCGACGCTATTCCACACGTATTCAGCACCTAGAGCACGGTGTAGACGTGTCTTTAAAAATGATGGATGAGCTGGCTCTGTTGAACGTTGGAAAGTAAGGCGGGGGCCGTTGAGTCAAAACCTTCTGTCAGTGTGGACTACGCATGGCTAATTGCGTTGTCGATCATATTTGGTATGAGCTTTATCTTAACGAGCGTGGGCGTTCGGGATATCCCGCCCATTAGTCTTGCTGCTGGTCGTGTGTTCCTTGCGCTGTTTATGCTGTATCCGCTCATGCGATTGAACGGACAAACAATGCCACCTCTAGGGCCTATATGGATTGCTTTGCTGGCGTCGGGTTTGTTCGGTAACGCATTGCCCTTTGCGCTAATCAGTTGGGGGCAGGTGAGCGTGCAAGCTGGGCTGACCGCTATTTTTATGGCTGTCATGCCGTTGGCAACCATCTTATTAGCCCACATTTTTACCCACGATGAAAAGTTGGATCGCTGGAAATTCCTGGGCGTTATGTTTGGTTTGTTGGGTGTGGTTGTACTGATGGGGTGGTCGGCGTTAAACAGTTTAGGTGACGACTTACTTCGTCAAACAGCTATATTGGCAGCGGCTGTGTGCTACGCCATCAATGCCATCATTACCCGCAAGTTAACGCGTTTACCTAGGTGGTCCACTATGACGGCGCTGATGTTTGCAGCCAGTGTGTGGTTGGTGCCTGTGAGTTTGTGGGTAGATAGCCCTTGGCAAATTACGCCAACCCTAGATTCCATTCTTGCTCTTATTGCTTTGGCGGTTGGGCCTACGGCTATCGCTACCGTTATGATTCTCAGGATCATTGATCGGCAAGGTGCGTCGTTTTTAAGTCAGATCAATTTTCTAGTGCCCATTGTGGGCATGGTGTTTGGGGTGTTGATGCTCAATGAACGATTTCCGGCAAACGCTTACGCAGCCTTAGTTATCATTTTGCTTGGTATTGGTTTGTCACGAATGAGTGGCCGAAGAGGGTAAGCCTCGACGCATATCAACGTGCGGGATGCCATCTTCTAAATACGCTTCAGATTCTGCGACAAAGCCAAAGGCTTGGTAGAAAGCGGTTATAGGCTCTTGAGCTGAGAGCACTTGCTCATAGTCGGGGTAGGAGGTGTCCAGTTCGTCAACTATGCGCTGCATGAGCGCTTGAGCGAGTCCGGTGCCCCTGTGTGATGGCGCAACAACGACACGGCCTATTTTAGCTACGCCCTTAGCGTCTGCTAACGACGACTCCAGTGATGGCATGGCGCGAGCGTAGGCGGCTAAGGTGTCGCCTTCTACACACAGTAGGTGAAGGGTATCTGGGTGGTTGTCGTGTGCGTCGAGTTCTGGGTAGGGGCACTGTTGCTCTACGACAAAGACATCTATCCGCAATTTCATCATTTGAAAAAGTTGTGCGGTGGTTAAAGACTCAAATCGATGGAATTGCCAGTTCATAGCGGTGTTAGGTTTTCGCAGTGGTTAAGCGTAGGTGACCAAAGAGTAATACGATGCTTCCCATGATGGCACCACCGATAGCGCCATACAGATGTGAGTCAACCACCACTGAGCCACCAGCGGTAGATTCACTGCCGGGTAATGGGCCAGCAAACTGCTCCCAGGCCAGCTTTGCAATAACAAGCGTCAGCAAGATGGCGGCAGATTTTGGGTAGGTCCGTAAATCTGCCAAACAACCGGCGAGGATTAATCCGTGCAAGGTTCCAGAGAAGCCGACGTATGCGCCCACCTCGGGGTTGAAACGCCATAAACCGACCCCCACCACTAAGCTGGCAAAGAGGATGATCAGCAACCATACTCTTGCAGAGAAGTGTGACCAAACCAAAGCAACAACCAGGAAATAGCCTGCCATGTTCATCCAAAGATGGCTTTGGCCTAGGTGTACAAAATTACCGGTAAGTAATAGCCACCAATGGCCTTGATCGATGGCGCTGCGCTCAAAGCGCAAAAAATCGTCGAGGCCCGCGTATTGCAGTGAAATACACAGTAATGCAACGGCAGCTGCGAGCAGATAGGCCGGCGAACGTAACAGGTTCTTAATGTATTGAATCATTCAGTCAGCGTCGAGTCATACGGGCGGTGCTATCCTCTTGGCATAAGAGATTAACCCTTTGAGAGTACGGGAGATATAACCCTGATGGGCAAACTGGTACGAGAAGTAAAAACACCTGCATTGTTTGGTGTGAAAAAGCATGTCAGTCGAGCAACAAGATCACAAGGTGGCTTTACGCTGATTGAGATCATGGTTGTTGTGGCTATCATAGCGATATTGGGCGCAACGGTTGTGCCATTGATTATGGATCGCCCCAACGAGGCAAGAGTTGTCAGAGCTAAAAATGACATCTCATCTTTTTCTTCAGCGCTAGAGCTGTATCGACTCGATAATTTCAATTATCCGTCTACAGAACAAGGGCTTGAGGCATTGGTCGTTAAGCCTAGTGGTGATCCCGAGCCTGCAAACTGGAATCGCAGCGGCTATGTTAAGAAGCTGTCTAAGGATCCTTGGGGTCGCGATTACTTGTATGCAAGCGAAGACGGTAACTTTGAAATCGTCTCATTGGGCAGCGACGGCTCAGAAGGCGGCGAAGATTTTAACGCCGACATCAGCAGCTTAGATAACTAAATTAGTGGAAGCTTCATGCCAGCGTGTGTCCCACAGCTCGAGAGGCTTTACGCTTATCGAGCTGTTGGTCACGGTCACCATTATTTCTATATTGGTGGGCGCTGTCGTGATCAATATCGATTTTCGCAACGTTGGGAAAATCGTTCGGGACAATGCGCTACGCGTTGGCTTGCAAATGAACTTAGCCGCAGATCAAGCCGTGTATTCGCGCCAGCAGTTCGGTATACGCTTTCATCCTGAGTCCTATGAGTTTTATATTCTCTCTGAGGCTGATGGTGGCGATGCTGTTTGGGAAATCTTTGAAGATAAGCAGCTTCGGTTCAAGGACAGTAAAATCGACACTGACTACCAAGTTGATATATCCGGTCTACCGATTATCCTTGCTGATCTTGAAGAAGAAGTGGCCGATGCCACTGAGGAAGACCCCCTCAAGCCGCATATTATTTTTCTCTCCAATGGCGAGATCATGCCTGACTTTCGAATTCGTATAAGCGACAGAGAAGGCGAGGTTAGCTACGAAGTAGCCACGGGCGATGTTGAACCTGTTGTTGTGCAGAAGCTCGACGGTATATGAAACAGGCCAAAGGCTTTACGTTAATAGAAGTACTCGTAGCCATGACCATCATTGCGGTGGGTGTGTCTGCCTTAGTGAGCTCGGCAGGTGCAAGTGCTTGGCGTGCTGAATACCTACGAGAGCGCGAGTTTGGACGCTGGGTAGCGAGTAATGTTTTAACTGAGCTGCAAGTTGTCCCTGCATGGCCCAGCATTGGTACCAAGAACACTGAAGTCGACATGGGTGCTTTCACGTGGTTTGTGCGTACTCGTACGCAAGCGGTCTCAGACCCTGATCTACGCCGTCTCGATATAGAGGTTCGTCGAGATAAAGAAGCCGATAGCTATGTCTATGCAGTAACAGGCTTTGTCGGTAATCCTGAGAATCGACAATGATCGGTTCAAAGCACGAAAAAACAGTTGGACGCTGCAGTGCAGTATCGGGTCAATCGCAGCGTGCATTCACGCTAATAGAGCTGTTGGTGGCCATGTTTTTACTGGCTATTTTAGGCTCAGCTGGCTTTCAAATGTTGTTTCAGATAACGGCCACTCGTGATCGTATCGAGCAGCAATCAACGCGACTCAGCGAGCTACAGCGAACCTTCTATTGGATGGCTGAAGACATTACTCAAATTGCAGATCGGCCAGTGCGTTCAGCGGTTGATTCAACGCTACCACCCTTGCAGTTAAATCTACAAGGCGAAACCTTATTCGAATTTACCCGCGCAGGGTGGACCAACCCGGCGGCTGATGTGTCACCGGTGCGTTCCAATTTGCAGCGTGTCGGTTATTCCCTAGACGACGACAAATTAATCAGACTTTATTGGTATCACCTAGACCCCGTTGAAGAGGAGCCGACTCGTCGACGCCAATTACTGTCAGGTGTTGAGTCTTTATCCATGCGCTTTTTGGATCGCGCTGGCGAATGGAGCGAAAGCTGGCCTCCTACCTCCTCTGATACGGAAGAGCCTGGTTTGCCGCTAGCCATAGAATTCACCTTAGAGCTTGATGACTACGGTGACGTCACACGCGTCTTTGCATTACCAGGATGAACAACTTACGCAAGAAAACCCCACCGGCTAAACAGCAGCAAGGGGTCGCTATCATTACGGCCATACTGCTTATTGCCTTGGGTACTATTACCATGGTGGCTATCAATAGCCGGCAACAGTTGGATATGCACCGTGAGCGCAACGAAGGCATTATTCAGCAAGCTCGTGCACTGGGCGTTAGTGGTGAGCGATTCGCAGCGGCGTTGTTGTACCGAGACTTTCAAGCCGGTTTGCGAGAGAACACCGACTCGCTCGATGATGACTGGGCCCAAACCATACCGCCCGTGCCCATTGATGATGCCTCCATTTCTGGTTGCATCGTTGATATGCAAGGACGCTTCAACCTTAATAACTTGGTCAATGCTGAGGGAGTCCGAGTCGACTTCTTCTACGAGCAGCTAAAACGGCTACTGACCGAACTCAATATTGAGCCAAACAAGGCTGATGCCATTATTGACTGGGTTGACGTCGATCTGAATGCGACAATCCCTGAAGGTGCTGAGGATGACTATTACACGGGTGTATCGCCCGGTTATAGAGCCGCCAATGCCCCGTTTGTTAGTGTCTCCGAATTGCAGCTGGTAAAAGGCTTTGGCAGTACGGTGGAAGAGGAGTCAGAGGATTACGAGCTGTTGCTTCCGCATGTGTCAGCGTTGCCCAATGATGATCGACCAACGGCTATTAACGTCAATACGGCAACGCCTGAAGTGCTTGCGTCACTGTCCGATGAAATAAAACCGTTAGCGGCCGACCTATCTCGTTGGGACACGGGCGCATATCAAGACTATCCTGAGTGTGAGAACATTTTTGATTTAAGTGCAGATGACGGTCCGGAAACTCTGGGAGGCGACGAGCGAGACTTGGAACCTTACGAGAGTACGCTACTCTTTGATCAGCAAGTTGATTCAGGAGATTCTGGCGCTGAAACTGCACCGCCAGGTACCTACGATGTTCGTTCACGCTTTTATCAAGTGCGAATTGACGTAGAGGCAGAAGGAATTAGGTTGTCGCAATACACGCTGTTCGAAAGAAACAACGATGGCAAGACGCGCGTGCTTTACCGCTCGCGCGATACGCTCTAGAGAAACAGGAAATATCGTGTCTAAACACGTCATTATATATATGCCCCTTGTGGGTGAGAGCACTGTCCAGTGGGCCGTGGCGGACGACCGTGGAAAACTCACATCGGGTGTTGAGTTTTCAACACTTGAAGAGGTCGCTGATCAAGTCGATGGTCGCCGTGTCACATTGGTACTACCCGCCGACGACGTATTGCTTTCGGAAGCGGTTGTGCCGGGTGGCTCTGCGGCGCGAGCTGCGCAAGCGGTGCCTTATGCCTTAGAAGAACTAGTCGCTGATGATGTTGAGTCCTTGCATTTTGCATTAGGCAGTAAAGGCTCTGGCGATACCTACCCCGTAGCTGTCATCAGTCGCAGCATGATGGACCAGATAACCGAGCAGTGCGCCGATGCAGGTTTACGACCCACGCACATTGTTCCTGAGACGTTAGCCCTGCCTCAGCTCGATAGCCAAGGCAACGACTCACAAGTGTGGACAGCCTTACTCGATCAAGACCAAGTTGTTGTTCGACTGGGCGCAAGCCAAGGTTTTGCTACTGATCACGGTATGGCTGCGATCATGCTCGATGGTGCTCGTCAGGCGCTGGAGAGTGATGCTAACCCCACGCTGGTGATATTCAGAACGCACTCTGCTGCGCATTTGCCACTACCCGATTCCATTGAGGAGGAAGTGCGTTCTTGTGATAGCCGCCTGTCGTTATATGCCAGTGGCCTAGCTAATTCATCCAACATCAATTTGCTGCAAGGGGTTTATAACCCGAAGAAAAATTTTGATAAAACGTGGAAGCCATGGCGTGCAACGGCTGCCTTAGCCGCATGCTTAGTGGCGGCGTTGTTTGTTGGCAAATGGATGGACGTCCGTGATTTAAGCCAGCAAGAAGAATATCTGGACGAGCAAATTGCTAGCGCATTTAGTCAGGCTCTGCCTGGTGCGCGTATGCAACGACCCCGTCGGCAAATTGAATCGGCACTGAATCAAATCGGTGGCGTTAACACCGACGGGTTTACAAACCGCTTGTCGCAAATAGCGTCCAGTCTTGCCACTCAACCACAGACTACACTTAAAACCATCGGCTACAGAAACGGACGTTTCGATCTGGATCTGAACACCGATGCTGTGCCCACGTTGGATGCTTTGAAGTCTGAGCTGGCCAAACGAGGATCGCTAGCGATGAGCGTGCAATCCGCCAATCGCGAAAATAATACTGTCCGCGGTCGTGTTCGCGTTGAGTGATGGAGCCTTAATATTATGAAAGAGTGGTACTTAAGACAATCACCCAGAGACCGAGTCATCGTATTGGTCGTGTCTGGGCTTACTCTCATCGGGCTGTTGTACGCCATGGTGTGGCATCCCATGTCAACGCGACAGGCGCAAGCACAGCAAGCGCTTGTGTCCAAATCTGAAACCTTAGAATTTGTACGTCGTGGCGCGGCTCAGCTCAAAGGCGCAAGCTCGGGCTCGGCAGAACGCAAAACGTCTGACAAAGCGCCGTATTTGTTGATTGACCAAATCATTCGACAAGCCAGCATGGACCCGCCAGAGAGGGTAGAGCCTAGTGGTGCCAATGGCGCTCGTGTGCAATACGCAGAGGTTGAGTTCGATAAGCTTGTGCGAGTACTGGCAGAGCTTGAACTGTACGGCTTACAAGTCTCTACGCTTACAATCAGTCGTAAGAACCAAGGCACGGTAAGCGCACGTTTCAATATGGAGCGCAGTTAATGCGCGTTTTCAGTTTGGTTGTATTAGGGCTTGTTGCGTACATCATTGCAGTACTTGTTCTTTTCCCTGCAGCCCCTGTTATTGATCGTGTTCGCCCACAGCTCGGTGCTGTTGCACTAGAAGGGGTGTCTGGCAAGTTGTACAAGGGCCAGATAGACACGGTGCGTTCCACCGATGATCTGCTCCCATTGGAATTTCAGAATGTTGGGTGGGCACTTGCCCCTAAAGCGTTATTGACAGGTGGGGCTGGAGCCTCGTTTAGTTTCGATGGCTATGGTGGTTCGGGTCAGGGTCTGGCGACACGTTCTTGGAACGGCGACGTATCCATTAGTGATTTTGACTTCAATGCTCAGGCCAAGGCGCTAGAGCCATTGCTGCCCGTGCCCATTGCAAGCTTTAGTGGTGAGCTTGTCGGCAACATTGATAAAATTACGTTGGTCGATAACCTCTTAACTGAGGCAAGGGCTACGCTTACTTGGAACGACGCAGAGCTAGAGACGCCTATCCCCACGTCATTGGGTACGGTTGATGTCGACATTAAACCCGAAGGTGAAGAGTCTCATCTGATCACTCTCAAGGCCTCTGGTGGCGATGTGGCCATGGATGGAAGCGTAACGTTGGGGCTCAATGGCGATTTCACAGCCAATGTGTTGTTTACTCCCGCTCCATCAGCTCCTCAGGCGGTGGTGAATGGGTTACGCCAAATGGGCCCTTCCGATTCGTCCGGTCGAGTGCGATTCCAGCGCAAAGGCAACGTTAATCGATTGATGTAAGCGCAATACCTCTAAATGTTGTCAGATTGCAATGTAGCTAAACGTCGCCTGCTTTGAGCCTTCTGCGTGAAAAGCCGAGTAGTTCCGTCAATAGATTACGTAACCTGCCGCTAGCCGAAATAACCACTAACGACACTCTAGCTATGAGTATCGACCCAGACACTGCAGAACGACTAACGCAAGCGGCCTTGGCCATAGCGCGTGATGCTGGCAAGCGAATTGTCGAGGTGTACGTGGGCGACGACTGCACGGTTTGTTATAAATCTGATCAAACACCTGTCACCACAGCTGACATGGCGGCCCACGATATTATTCTGGCCAAATTAAAAGCTTTGGACCCCAAACTACCGGTACTGTCAGAGGAATCTGATGTTATTTCATTCGAGGAGCGTGCAGAGTGGGGCGCTTATTGGTTGGTTGACCCTCTGGACGGTACTCGCGAGTTTTTGCGCAGAAATGGCGAATTTTCGGTCAATATCGCGCTCGTTGAAGACAATCGCTCTATAGCCGGGGTGGTCTTTGCACCGGTGCTGGACGTTGCCTACTTCGCCACACAAGGTCGTGGTGCGTTCAAACAAGTCGGTGATTCTGCACCCGAACCCATACACGTCAGAACCGCGCCCAACCCAGTAACGGTGGCCCGGAGCCGAAGTCCAATTACCGGTCCTTGTTTACAACAGTTCCTAGATGCCATCGGTGAGCACGATGAAATACCGATGGGCTCAGCATTGAAGTCGTGTCTTGTCGCAGAAGGGGTGGCGGATATTTACGCACGCCTTGGACCCACAGGCGAGTGGGACACCGCAGCGTCACAATGCATTGTGGAAGAGGCTGGTGGGCATGTTACCGACACACGCAGTCGCAACCTGACTTACAATAAGCGCGAATCGCTGATCAACCCGCACTTCCTTGTGTTCGGTGATGACAAAGTTGACTGGCTACAACATCTCCCGCCCGAAGCGCTTTAGCTTTAAACTTACGGGGTGAACAAAGACCCTGGTAACGTGTGAGTAAACTATTTAATACACCGGAGGATGCGGAAACCGCGTTCTACGAGTCCATTGAGCAAGCGGATATCCAAACGCTGGATGCTGTGTGGTCGAATGAGGACAACATTGTTTGCGTGCATCCTGGTGCTACGCGCATTGAAGGGCGCAAAGCCGTTATGGATAGCTTTGTAGAGCTGTTCGTCGATGCGCCTATTTTGCACTTCACCATAGTCGACACCCTTTATACCGGTAATGATGAGTTAGCCGTTCACTTGGTTAGGGAAGAGATTGAACTGGATGGCCAAGTGGTCAGCATTATGGTGTCCACCAACATTTATCAGTTTGAATCAGGTGGGTGGAGAATGCTTCTCCATCACGCATCACCAGAACCCGATAGCGCCTTTCAAGATGAATTTGACGAATATCATCGTTTCGATCAAATGGGTTTTGATGATATGGACGACGAATTGGATGAGCTGGAGGAGCCTGCTCGACCACCGGTGTTGCATTGATAACAACGCCCTCAAGCGAAAAGAATACACCGGCTGTTGCTACGGCACACACGGTGTTCTTTAAGGACGATCGGTATAAGGTCACACCGTCTTGGCTTTCGGTTGATAAGTCACGATACGCCATGCGAACGGTGGTTAGGCTTGACGACAAAACCAACCAGCCTGCAACCGCTGTTTTTTATGTGGGTATCGTGGCAGGCTTTCTCTTGCTGCTATACACCGTCTATCAATTTAAGAATGACACGTTGGCCCCGATAGTTCCTTGGGTGTTGAGTGTTGTATGTGTGGGTTTTATAGCGGTATTTAGTTATATGGCGCTAAATTCAAAGACAAACCACACAGCCATTGTTGCCCTCATCGATGGCAAAGAAGTGCCCATTGATTGTCACAGTGCCGAACAGTTAGATGAGCTGCTTGATGCGTTAACGCTTGCAATGGACTGGCATCTTGGCGTTGATATTATCTTTGAATCTCCACGTGTAAATCATGTGCGGCAAGGCTACGCTAAGTCGCGTAGCACTGATGACGAAGACCCCGATGACGCTGAAAGCCGGGATGCAAGTAAAGCTTCAACGGCTGCAAAACACCCGTCCAGAGTAGAGATGCGCAAAGCTCAGATACTAACTGTGCTCATGGAAGCGTGGAGAAAAAAGCGTAACAAGCGCAACGATTGATACCGCTTGGGCGTATTACGCTGATACCTGTATACCAAGGCTTTAATGCCTCCAAGCTTTAAATCTTAATCTCAAAATCGTAGTCGATAATAAGCGGTGCGTGATCGGAAAAAAACTGCTCACGGTACACTCGCGTCTTAGTCACTTTAGGTGCTAAGTCATCGCTAATAATGTGATAGTCGATTCGCCAACCCACGTTGTTAGCTCTGGCTTGTCCGCGTTGCGACCACCAGGTGTAATCGTGTTCTTTCTGGGGGAGTTGCCTGAATGCATCGGCGTAGCGGTGCTCATCAAAAAGCGCGCTGAGCCACGCACGCTCTTCAGGTAGAAACCCCGAGTTTTTCTTATTGCCTTTCCAGTTTCGAATATCGGCCTCGGTGTGGGCGATATTCCAGTCCCCACAGACAATGACCGAACGTTTGCTGGCTCTGAGTTTGAGTAAATGAGGCAAAAATACATCCATCATTTTGTACTTGTAGTCTTGTCGTATGCCGCCTGTTGTACCTGAGGGTAAGTACAGCGAGACCACCGACAAATTGCCAAATTGTGCTTCTAGGTAACGTCCTTCGTTATCTATCCAGTCGATACCCATGCCACGAATTATTTTGCTGGGCTTTAGCTTGGAATACAGGGCTGTGCCGCTGTAGCCCTTTTTGACGGCGTCGTGATAATAGCAGTGTAGGCTTTTGGGATGAAACTGCGGATCCTCTAATTGCCACTCCTGAGCTTTAGTCTCTTGGATGCATATAACATCGGCTCGTTGCCTGACTAACCACTTAAAAAAACCTTTAGAGGCGGCAGAGCGAATACCGTTAACGTTAGCTGTGATGATCTTCATACGGCAAGATTGTACACGTCATGTGTGATCGGTCTGATTTGAAGCGAATAGGCTCACATAAATAGTGTTGTAGGCTTAGATAAGTAAAGAATGTGACGATAGTCTTTGCATGGATAGTTGTCTTATAGCCCAAGCTCGAATTGTGAGCGCAATGTTGATCATTGTGTGGGCTTCACCTATGCACGCTCAAGTCTACCGCTCTGAGAATAATGGCGAAGTTACCTATGCTGACCGGGTGCCTAGTCCAGCTCGCGATGCAGGGCATAGCATTCTCAATAATCAGGGTGTTGTGCTGGATAGAGTACTCAGTCGAGATGAGAGGCTTCAGCAAGCTCTGGCTGAGAAGCTAGCTAAGGCCAAGGCGACACGTGACCGGACGTTACTTGCGACCTTTACGCGTGAGAATGACCTGATACGCACTCGTGATGATCGCCTGTCATTGATTGACAACATGGTCGATATCATGGATGGCCGCATGCTGTCTTTGCATGAGCGTTTAGAGACGGTGGATAGACGCATTGAACTACAAGAGAGAAACAACGATACCGGTGTTGCGTCGAGATCGCTCTACAGTGAGAGGGATCGTATTGAACGCAGAATGGAACAAACGCTTACATCGATTGATGAAAGAACGCTTGAGCGTCAGAAAATGGCTATTCAATTCGAAAAAGACTTAATTCGTTATCGCGAGCTAAAAGCTAAACGGTGAAACATCAGTGAGTCTAGTGCTCACCGTGTTTACAATTGAGTTTTCGAGCGCGTTTACAACCGCGTCTGCAACCGCGTCTGCAACCGCCCCCACATCAGCCTAGTACCTAGTGCTTGTCGTGAATCAGCGTGCCAACACCTTGGTTGGTAAATAGCTCTAGCAATACCGCGTGTTCAACACGCCCATCAATGATAACTACACTGCTTACCCCAGCGGCTACTGCATCTAATGAGCATTGCACCTTGGGCAGCATGCCGCCGTGCAGTGTGCCAACCTCAATTAAGGCTTCTATATCCTTAGGTGTTAAGCCAGTTAACAGCTCGCCCTTGTCGTCCAAGATGCCAGGGGTGTTGGTCAGTAGTAGTAAGCGTGATGCGTTGAGAGCAATAGCGATGCTACTAGCGACTAAGTCTGCGTTGATGTTGTAGCTGGCACCCGAACTGTCAGTACCAATGGGTGCAATAACCGGAATGATGTCATCGGCAACGAGTTTGTCGAGTAGCTCGGTGTTAATGGATTGTACTTCGCCGACATAGCCCAGTGCATCGGGCGCTCTTCCGGGAAGTTGCAGAGGCTTGGCCTGAATCAGGTTAGCGTCTTTACCGGTAAGTCCTATTGCTTGGCCACCGACTTGATTGAGTAGGGAGACAATGTTTTTGTTGACCGAGCCACCTAGCACCATTTCAACCACATTCATGGTGGCCTCGTCAGTGACCCGCATGCCGTCTAGAAAGTGGCTCTCAATGGCTAGCCTGTTGAGCATGTCGCCAATTTGAGGGCCACCACCGTGGACCACAACAGGGTTAATGCCTACCTGCTTCATCATGACCACATTCTGTGCAAACGAGCGCTTTAAGGTCTCGTCGGTCATGGCGTTGCCACCGTACTTAATGACTACCGTCTGCCCGCTGTAGCGTTGCAGGTAGGGTAGGGCCTCATTGAGTACAGTGGCTGTCTGAGCAGCAGAATAGCTGCTCGCCGGTAGGTTTGGATCGCGGGTCATTAATTAACAAATACCGTGCATAGTTAGAAAGGGATGCTAACGGAACTGTCAGTGTTTTGCATGTGTTGGCGGAATTCACCTTGAATGCGAGTCATAGCTTCATCGGTATCGGCTTCAAAGCGGATAACCAGCGACGGTGTTGTGTTGGATGCACGCAGTAAGCCCCAGCCATCTGGGTAGTCCGCACGGACACCGTCAATAGTGGTTAGCTTTGCACCGTCAAACGTGGCGCCAGCGACAAACTTTTCAACAAACTCGTGCTGAGCACCGTCTCTGTCTAGTGTGACGTTGAGTTCAGGTGTATTGATGCTGTTAGGAATCTCACCAAAAATCTCACTCGCTGGGCGATCTGTTTTAGACAGAATTTCAAGTAAACGGGCCGCTGCATAAAGTGCATCGTCAAAGCCGTACCAACGCTCTTTAAAGAACATGTGTCCGCTCATTTCACCACCGAGCAGTGCGCCGGTTTCTTTAATACGCGCTTTAATAAACGAGTGACCTGTCTTCCACATATCAGGCTCGCCGCCAGCTGCTGTGATTGCTGCAGGTAGAACCTTAGAGCACTTAACATCATAGATAATGCGTGCGCCTGGGTTACGCTCAAGAACGTCACGGGCGAATAAAACCATTTGTCTATCGGGCCAAATGACATTGCCTTGATCATCGACAACACCAACACGGTCGCCGTCGCCATCAAAGGCTAAGCCTACTTCGTGTTTTTTCTCTTTAACCACGGCAATGAGGTCTTTTAGATTTTCCAATTTTGCAGGGTCAGGGTGATGGTTAGGGAAGTTGCCATCAACCTCTGTAAACAGTGATGATGATGTGCAGCCCAATGCATCAAACATTTGAGGTGCTGCAGCGCCAGCCACACCGTTGCCGCAGTCATAGGCAATGCTCATAGGGCGGGACAGTTTGACGTCGCCTAAAATTCTATCGAGGTAGTCTTGCAGAATGTCCTGTGTGGCAAAGGTGCCAGCGGTGTCTGCAGTGTGAAGGTTGTCTTCAACCAGGCGTGTGTGAAGTGCGGTAATGCCATCGCCAAATAGCGCATCGCCACCGACAACCATTTTCAGGCCGTTGTACTCAGGTGGGTTGTGGCTACCCGTAACCATAATGCCGGTACCGGTGTTGAGATGGAATGTCGCAAAGTACAGTACCGGTGTTGGAACCATACCGATATCAATGACGTTCACGCCGGTGCTTTGAATACCGGTGCTCAGTGCCTTAATAAGATCAGGGCCGGAGAGTCTGCCATCTCGTGCAACAACGACGGTTGGAATATCGCGTTCCTTGCACTCGGATCCGAATGCGCGTCCAATTTGTTCAACGGCCGCGGGTGTCAAAGATTCACTGACAACACCACGAATGTCGTAGGCTCGAAAAATAGCGGGTGAAATACTCATGTACTTTTTAATCTCCTGATTAGGGGTACAGGTGTCGTAGAAGCGCTGCATACATCCTTATAGCGCTTCCTTGTTTGTACCGCGTCTTGGCTTTAGCTAATGTCGTAAAACGGTTATTTTTTTCCCGTTGACCCAAATCCGGCTTCACCGCGCGAGGACTCGTCAAAGCTCTCAACGTGGTTAAACGTAACCTGGGCAACTGGCACAATAACTAACTGTGCAATACGTGCGCCGACTTCAATAGTATAGGCGGCAGAGCCACGGTTCCAGCATGAGACAAATAACTGGCCTTGGTAGTCTGAATCAATTAACCCCACGAGGTTTCCCAGCACAATGCCGTGCTTATGGCCTAGGCCTGAGCGGGGCAGGATGAAGCCTGCGTATCCTGAGTCGGCAATGTGTATACAGATGCCTGTGGGTATGAGCTCGGTTTTACCGGGCTCAAGGGAGAGTTCTTTGTCTAAACAGGCTCTTAGGTCTAGGCCTGCTGAGCCTTGTGTTTCGTATTTTGGAAGTTCAATGGTGTCCCCGATGCGAGGGTCAACAATGGTGTAGTCAATGGACTTCATTAATCGTTTTTTAGCCGTTTAGTGAGTAGTTCGAGCAACGCCTTAGCAACATCTTGTTTGCTCCCAGACTCAATACTACTATGTCCGTCTTCTGGCCAGTAAACATCCAAGGCATTTGTGTCACTGCCAAACACCGGGCTGTCTTTTTGACCCACGTTATTGGCAGCAATCATGTCTAGGTGTTTATTTTTTAGTTTCCCGCGCGCATGGACTTCAACGTTTTCAGTTTCTGCTGCAAAGCCTAGGCAGAAGGGGCGGTTAGGCAGTGACGAAACGCTTTTCAGAATATCGGGGTTGCGTACCAAGGACAGCTGCATAGTGTCAGCGCTTTTCTTGATTTTTTGGTCCATGACCTGTTCTAGGCGATAGTCCGCTACGGCTGCCACTGAAATGAATACATCGTTGTCAGACACCTCACCCATCACTGCGGACAACATATCGTCTGCCGAGGTTACATCGATGCGTTTAACGTCTGCGCTGGCTTGTAAGGACACTGGGCCTGCAACCAACGTGACGGTTGCGCCCATGCTGGCAGCGGCATCGGCAATGGCAAATCCCATTTTCCCTGAGCTGTGATTGCTTAAATAGCGGACAGGGTCAATGGCTTCTCTTGTTGGGCCAGCGGTAATTAAAATACGCTTGCCGGCGAGTGCGTCGTTGGTGGGTGCGTTTAAGGCGTGAATAAGCGCATCGCGAATTTCTTCGGGCTCTAGCATGCGACCTGAGCCTGTTTCACCACAGGCTTGAAAGCCTGTGCCTGGGCCAAAAAATTGTACACCGCGAGCTGCCAAGGTTTGGCAATTAGCGGTGGTTGCTGGGTTGTTCCACATGAGTCGGTTCATGGCCGGTGCAACGTAGAGCGGGGCGTCTGTGGCTAGGCACAGTGTGCTGAGTAGGTCGTCACTCATGCCGTGTGCAATTCTGGCTAGCGTGTTGGCTGTGGCTGGAGCGATAAGAATGCAATCGGCCCAGCGAGCTAGCTCGATATGTCCCATGGCAGCTTCAGCGGCCGGATCAAGGAGGTCTGTGTGGACAGGGTTGCCGGTTAAGGCCTGGAAGGTCAATGGTTGAATAAACGCCTGTGCGCCAGAGGTCATGACCACTTTCACACTCGCGCCTTCATCTATAAGACGTCGGGCCAATATCGCGCTTTTGTAAGCTGCAATACCGCCGGAAATTCCCAGAAGGATCTTTTTATTGGTTAGAGCTGGCATGAGTCAATGGTAGCAGTTTGTTGTCGAAGTCTGATTCTGCTCAGGCGAGATGGTTCGGGTAAATCTAGGGAAATATCGTGCCGGTTACGCATATCTAAGCGTGGTGCGGCTTTTGATGGGCTTGCCGTGGGTTATAGAGGGCTAGAAACGCTCGTGTGGTTGTGCTCTACTGGCCACTCCATACCACGATCACAAGGATGTTGATCATGACGATAAAAAGCTGGCCGCAATCTGAGCGGCCGCGCGAAAAGCTCCTGCAACATGGCGTTAGCTCCCTGAGCGACGCTGAGCTTCTAGCCATATTTATACAAACCGGCACCCAAGGCTGCACCGCAGTCGATGTAGCGCGCAATCTCTTAAAACAATTTGGAGGCTTGGCCTCTTTGCTACAAGCGGACAGGCGAACCTTTTGTGCCGTACATGGTTTAGGCGATGCGCGTTTTAGTGTTCTACAAGCTGCGTTAGAAATAAGTCGTAGGCACGTTTTTGAAACCTTGTCTCATCAAGATGTATTGAGTAGTCCTGAACATGTCAGGCAATAC
>CALKLO010000117.1 GCA_937991945.1 uncultured Granulosicoccus sp. | reverse complement strand
TGCGGCTCTTATAGCACGAGCGTTTTGCACATAGGCGCTTTCAACGTTGATTAACATGACAGTTGCCGGTGGCATGTCGCTTAGAGTGAAGAGTTCAAGTAATTCAGGCTCAATAGAGATACTCGCCCTGCCTTTTACGCGTAGTGCTTCTTCAATGCCCGGAATGATGAAGACCAAGCCAACCCGTGAATCTTTTAGAATGTTTTTTAACGTTTCGATACGATTGTTGCCACGTCGATCTGGGATAGCAATGGTTTTGTCATCAAGTACACGAAAGGCTTCTCCTGGACGATCACCGCGAGGAGAGCAGTCTAGGGCAGAGTCACCGACGCTTGAGAGAACGAAAAATGAGGAATGACTCAACCACCGTGTCATGGGCGCAGTTAAGCAGCTTTGCACTTTCGTGGTTGATGAGCGCCGTGGTGCTGGGTAGCAGGCTTCCAGTGCTTCTATGGATGTTATTAACTGTTGCTTGTTCACGGTGTTTTTTAGCATAAATCGTTACCGCTCAAGTTGTAGCAGATATACGCAGTTGCAAGCAACGGACAGGGCGCAGAATGAAAAGCTTTGTTCTGCCTGCGCCTGCGCCTGCCCGCTAAGCTATCTAGCTATACAGCGTGAGGATCTGACAACAGGGTTTTAGCATCTGTCGGTTGCCAATGAACGAGGGCCGCAGGTGTTGTTGGGATCACAGGGAAGGTCATCGGTTGACGGATTCGCTCTCGGCGATACTCCAACACAGCGTTGGCCAGTGCCTTTGATAAACGGTTGCGGTATTCATCGGTTGCGAGTTTCTCGGCCTCACCGGGATGGCTTAAACACGTTAGCTCCATGAGGGCGCCAGGTTTGTAGCTCTGAGTCAGAACAAATAACGTTTCATTCTTAACACCGGCATTGTGGGCCGTTGGATTGTTTAATCCTACTTCTGAAAAAACGTGCTTTTGTAGCGTATTGGCCAGCTGTCTTGAGGCATTCGTGAACGAAAAGTCTGCGCTCGATCGTCCTCTATGGACGTTTTGAAAGGCGCTATTGCCGTTAGCTTTCTCACGTTGGCGGTCCTTGCTTTCTTGTATGTTTGATTGTCCAGCATAGTAAGTTTCAACCAGTGCAATATCAGTTTGTGGCAGATCATTAAAGTGTAAAGAGATCACAAGGTCCGCATCACTGCTACTAATTTTATGAACGCGCTCTAAACGTGATAACCCGACGTCATCATCGCGAGTGAACAGGACGTCAATGTTGGGGTATTTGGAAAGATAGAGTTTTGTGCGTTCAGCGATGTCCAGTGTCAACACTTTCTCAATAAGCCCATTGTGCGCAATAGCACCTGGGTCAGTACCTCCGTGTCCCGGATCAAGCAACACCACTAAACGTTGAGTATCAAAGGGTTTACTGGTTACCCAAAGGCCGTTAGTAGGGGGGCTCCAATGGGCTCGTTGAACACCATTAGGTAGTAGTACTCCACCAATCTGAGGGTGCTCAAAGCTGTTCAGTCTCACCCTTTGGATTGCGCTGGCAACTGCCGGTAGGTGCGTTGATAGCTCTGCAGTGCCAGCTAGGCTAGACTGAGCCACCTCTGCTGTGTGAGTGGCAGTTGCATTGTTAGAGTAGATAGCAGTAGGTGTCGTAGGCCTGCTGTTTGTTGTGGGCACATACGTCAGAAAATCAAACATCAGCACCGAAAACGATGCTGCCGCGATACTGCTACAAGCCAATAATTTAACGTCCATCTGACACGCGCGCAAAAGGCAATAGTGTAAGAACGACTAATCACATAACGTGCCACAGGTTACTTGGCCTGTTATTTATCTAGCTTTTAGCACCAATGTTTGCATAGCGCGGCCGACGGCACCTTGCGAATCAAACAGTTGAGCGTCCGCCAGTCCAATGCCATTGGGTTCCCAGTAGCCCGTGCTTTGCGTTCCTAGCCAATCGCCTATAGGGTCGCGATGCAGAACCACGGTTAAGTCGGTGTTCATGAAGGTCACTTGTGAGGGATCTGCATTGCGTCCAAACGCATTGCCGCAATCAGCCAGTGGACAGATTTTTTGAAAAGGACTGGGTGTTTCGGTGTCAAGTAGCGGTACCGTTTTCAGCCAGGCGGTTGTTGGGCCAGGGAGGTGGTCTTGTCCCGCTGGATAGCGTACTGACACACCATCGCCGTTAAACGCAGGTTTACCGTGGAGTGTCTGGGTAATGGGGAATAGCCCTTCAATGGCACTGTCAGGTGATTCAACGTCGAGATGTTGTGTGGGTAGATCTTGAGGCTCTGTTGGCGTTAGGTGCATGCCAGCGGCCGTTACCATGGGCTTGCCTTCCTCGTTAAAGAGAATTGCTCTAGTGGTGCTGACAGTTCGCCCTTGTCGTTCAATAGTTGCTTCTATGCGTATTTTCTCGAAGGGGATAGGGCGTATCAAATTAACACTGAGGCGAGTAAGACGCTGCGCTGGCAGTAGGTGCTCGACAGCGCGTGCTAACAGGGCAGTTGGCGGCCCCGCATGACAGGCGTTCTCGTCCCACGGGCCACGGGTATGAGAGGTGGGTTCAAACCACTCATTGTCGGTGCTTGTGTAGAAGCTACTTGCCATAGAGCTTACTCCTTGAACATGTCAATGAGAAAAGGAGCCGTCTTTGAACGCTTAGAGGCGGCTACTTTTTTGGGCGTACCTTTAGCGACAACCTTACCACCACCGACACCGCCCTCTGGTCCCATGTCAATGATCCAGTCTGCCTCTGCCATGATGTCTAGATTGTGTTCAATAACGATGACAGAGTTTCCTGCATCAACAAGCCTATGTAGGACATGGATGAGTTTATCTACATCGGCCATGTGTAGGCCAACGGTTGGCTCATCGAGTATGTACAGAGTATGGACATTAACAATGCTTCTGCCGGATGAATCTTTCACTGAGGGTTTTGCTTTTGCAAGTTCTGACACTAACTTGATCCGCTGTGCCTCGCCGCCACTCAATGTGCGGCTTTGTTGGCCCAGTGTCAGATAGCCTAAACCAACATCTTGCAGGAGTTTCAAGGCGTGATGAATGCTGGTATGGCTTTGGAAAAATTCCACACCTTCATCGACGTTCATCATTAGCACGTCGCCAATCGATTTATCCTTGTAACGCACTGAGAGTGTTTCGTGGTTGAAGCGTTGTCCATTACACACCTCGCACAGCACTCGGACATCGGGTAGAAAGCTCATCTCAATACGTTGCATACCCTGACCGCCGCACTCTTCACACCGACCAGTGCCAGTGTTAAACGAGAAACGGCTTGCATCGTATCCACGAATACGGGCTTCCGTTGTGTCCGCATATAAGCGCCGAATATTGTCCCAAAAGCCGATGTAGGTGGCAGGGCAGGAGCGCGATGTTTTGCCGATAGGTGTTTGGTCAACCTCTAACAAACGCGAAATACTCTCCCAGCCGCTTATGCTCTTGCAGCCAACAAATTTACCGAGTTTGCGCTGGCGCTTCTGTGCGTTCAGCACTCGTAAGTTGTCGTGTACAACGCTTCGTATCAGTGTGCTCTTGCCTGAGCCTGATACACCGCTGACGCAAACGAGTTGTTGCAATGGAATATCAACGCTGACATTGGCTAAGTTATGTAGCGAGGCTTTCTCGACATGAAGTACATGTTCAGGTTTGGTACGCGTCGGATACAGCGGATGCTTTAGTGGGGCATCCAATAACTTACCGGTAACTGAGCCTGGCGTTTTGCGCACCTCAGCGACTGTGCCCGCGGCAACTATCTCTCCGCCTCGCACACCCGCACCTGGACCAATATCGATGATGTGATCAGCGCTTAATATCGTTTCTTCATCGTGTTCAACAACAACAATGGTGTTGCCTTTGTCTTTGAGCCGAGTCAGCGTATTTAGCAGCATCCTATTATCTCTTGGATGCAGCCCTATGGTAGGTTCATCGAGTATGTAGCACACGCCTTGTAGGTTGGAGCCGAGTTGGGCGGCAAGCCGAATACGCTGAGCTTCACCACCACTCAAAGTAGGGGCTGAACGGTCCAATGATAGGTATGACAGTCCCACTTCTTCAAGAAACTCTAGGCGGGAATTTAATTCCTTGAGGCTATCTCGGGCTATCACTGCATCACGTTCATTCAGTGATATGTCCGAAAACACCTTGCCCGCATGAGTAATCGTTAAGGTGGTGTAGTCGGCAATAGTCCAGTCTTGAAAATAAACGGCAAGAGATTCAGGTTTGAGTCGCTGGCCATTGCATCCTGGGCATTCAATGGGGTCTTCGTCCTTGTTGCTCCAACTGCGCTCTTCACCAGTTTGTTCCTCATCGAAACCAGGTATGACTTCGCCGGTACCAAAGCAGTCACCGCACCAACCGTGACGTGAGTTGTAAGAGAACATTCTAGGGTCAAGCTCTGGAAAACTTCGTTGACAACTAGGGCAGGCGCGTTGTGTGGAAAACAGTTGTTCATTGGCAGCAGTACTGCCGATTTTTACCACGCCACTACCAAAGTCCACGGCTCTTTGTATTAGGGCTTGAAGCTCTGCTTCGAATTTCACATCTACCTTAATCGATCCGACGGGCAAATCAATAGTGTGTTCCTTAAATCGATCTAAACGAGGCCAGTTATCAGTGGGTAGTAGCTCACCGTCAACCCGAAGGTTATCAAAGCCTTTTTTCAATGCCCACTTAGCTAAGTCGGTGTAATAGCCTTTTCGATCGACAATGAGAGGTGCGTATAGCGATACTGATTTTCCACGGTGTCGTTTGATGATTTGAGCGGTAATAGCATCAACGGATTGTGCTGATATCTCTACCTCGCAATCAGGGCAGTATTGAATGCCCAGTTTTACAAATAGCAAACGTAGGAAATGATAAATCTCAGTCATCGTTGCAACGGTGCTTTTACGGCCCCCTCGACTGGTTCTTTGTTCTATAGCAACTGTGGGTGGAATGCCTGTTATGGCATCCACATCGGGTCGTGATGCCGGTTGCACAAACTGTCTGGCATAGGCGTTGAGTGATTCCAAGTAACGACGTTGCCCTTCATTGAAAACAATATCGAATGCAAGGGTGCTTTTGCCACTGCCACTCATGCCGGTGATGACTGTCAGTTTGTTGCGTGGTATCTGTACGTCAATATTTTTAAGGTTGTTTTCTCGCGCTTTGTGCACCTCAATGAGTTCTGTGTTCGAGGTTTCTGATGGCACCGTATAGCTAGGCGTTTGTGCTTCGGCAACGCTGTCCTTTTGAAGCCTGTCAGTGGCGTCTTGATACTCACGAAGAGAGGCCGCTGTGACACTGTCTTTATGAGCCATGACTTGCTTCGGTGTACCTTTGCAAATGATTTTCCCACCTGCTGCACCGCCGGCTGGGCCTAAGTCAACAATCCAGTCTGCATTGATAATGACATCTAAGTTGTGCTCAATAACAACCAGTGAATGACCTTGCTCAATCAAGCGCTCGAATGCACCGAGTAGTTTGTCGATGTCCTCAAAATGTAAGCCTGTGGTGGGTTCATCGAACAGGAACAAGGTATTGCCTGCGATGGTGCGTTTGGATCGAGTCATTGCAGCTTGGCCTAGGTAGGCTGCCAATTTTAAGCGCTGCGCCTCGCCACCACTGAGTGTGGGCACAGGTTGCCCAAGTTGTAAGTAGCCCAATCCAACGTCTTTTAATGGGGATAAAGCAATAATCACAGCTTTGTCATCAACGAAAAATTCCAACGCATCATTGACGGTCATGTCTAAGACATCAGCAATGGAATAGCCTTCGCTATTGTGAGCATTGAATAGTTTTATTTCTAATAGCTCAGCGCGGTATCGTCGACCTTGGCACTCGGCACAACGAAGATAAACGTCTGAAAGAAATTGCATTTCAACATGTTCAAAGCCATTACCTGAACACACAGGGCAACGCATACCTGAGTTAAAGCTAAACGAGCTCGCCTTGTATCCGCGCTCTCGAGATTCAGGCAATTTTTCGAACAGTTTACGTATGGCTTCAAATGCACCTGTATAGCTGACCGGGTTTGATCGCGCCGATTTTCCAATAGGTGATTGATCGACCAGAATGACGTCGGTAAAAAGTTCATGGCCAACAATGTCTTTGTAGGGCTCAGGTAATTCTTTTGGTTTGCCCTTGATCGCTGAAAGTGCTTTAAATAAGGTGTCTTGGATCAGCGTGGATTTACCTGAACCACTAGGCCCTGTTAAACACACCAATCGGTTTAACGGTATCTCTAGGGTGACGTTCTGCAGGTTGTGCCCACTGGCGCCCTTTATGACGAGTTTGTCCGTACCCCGAATGCTACGAGAGGGTGATGTAAAGCTCAGTTGCTTTTCACCTTTCAAGTATTGTGCTGTCAGGGAGTCTTTGTGATTAAGCAAAGCTGCTGGCTTGCCGTTGAAAACAATGTTGCCGCCGGCAGCCCCTGGGCCTGGTCCAATATCGATAATGCGATCGGCTGCCATCATGAGTTGCGGATCATGTTCAACCACAATCAAGGTATTGCCAGCGTCACGTAAGCGTTGCAAAACACGAATGACTCTATCCATGTCTTGAGCATGCAGACCAATACTGGGCTCATCCAACACAAATAACGTATTCACCAGTGAGGTGCCCAAAGCGGTCGTTAAATTAATGCGCTGCACTTCACCGCCGGATAGAGTTCGCGATTGCCTGTCTAATGTCAGATACCCCAACCCAACGTCATTGAGATACATCAAACGAGAGCGCATTTCACGAACCACCATTTCGGTGGGGTCGTCTTCATGACCTTCTGCAATGGCTTCTACAAACTGTAGAGCCTGCTCCAGCGGCAGACGCATGATGTCAACAATATTCAGTCCGGGCAGGGTCTTCATGCGGGTTTTAGGCATGGAAGAATGAGCGGGGCGATGTCGATCAGCAAGGTTGAGTACCAGGCTTGCATCAGCCAATGATCCAACACGCCAGTTGAGCGAGTCAGGTTTTAAGCGGGCACCGTAGCAAGCCGTGCATTCATCATAGCTTCGGTATTTGGCCAACATGACTCGTACATGCATACGATACGACTTACTTTCCAGCCAGTCGAAAAATCCGACAACACCGTACCAATGAGCGTCGTGGGTTTCTCCGTCGCCATAAACCACCCAATGTTGCTCAGCTTCCGTCATCGATTCATACGGGGTATCGAGAGGAATGCCTTGTTTTTTAGCGGCGCGCACCATTTCGCGTTGGCAAACTGAGGATTTTTCGGTCTGAAAGACTTTGACGGCACCGCCATTAAGCGTCTTTGACACATCTGGAATAGCCAGCCGATAATCGATACCGATGACTCGACCAAAGCCTTTGCAGGTTTCGCAAGCGCCAATGGGTGAATTGAATGAAAAGCTAGCCGGTGTCGGTTCACGATAGCGGATACCGCAACCGTCGCACTGCAATGTGGTGGAGTAGCTGGTCTGCTCGACCGACTCTCTGTTGTCATCGAGGGTATGTACAGTGACTTTGCCTTGCCCATAACGCAAGGCTGCTTCAATGGCTTCTATGAATCGACCTTGGTTATCCGCATTGGTCTTTAAACGGTCCTGAATGACATCGATGTGCACCTTAGTTTGGTGATGAACTCGCGTATAGCCTTGCCTTGCTAGCCAGTCCTGAATCTCAGACGGATCAAAGTTCTCAGGGATAGGCACTCGGAAGGTCACCATAATGCGCTTGGCGTCATTGTCGTTAAACCAGTGCTCGCTGATGTTGTCAGGGGTGTCCTTGGTTACCGGCTGCGCACATTTTCCGCAAAACAATTCGGCTGTTCTCGCGAAGAGCAGTTTGATGTGATCATTGAGCTCAGTCATGGTGCCTACCGTCGATCGGGAGGTCCTAACTGGATTAGTTTGGTCAATGGCTATGGCCGGTGGGATACCCTCTATACGATCAACGCGAGGTTTGTCCATACGATCCAGAAACTGCCGAGCGTAGGGTGAAAAGGTTTCCACATAGCGCCGCTGGCCTTCTGCATAGATAGTGTCAAAGGCTAAGGTAGACTTCCCACTGCCACTTACCCCAGTTATGACGATCAGTTCACCCTGTGGCAACGACAAATCGAGATTCTTGAGGTTGTTCTGGTGGGCGTTCTCGATCAGTATGTGCTTACTCATGGTCCGGTCATCATGTCT
This sequence comes from uncultured Granulosicoccus sp., assembly GCA_937991945.1. Taxonomy (GTDB): domain Bacteria; phylum Pseudomonadota; class Gammaproteobacteria; order Granulosicoccales; family Granulosicoccaceae; genus Granulosicoccus. The sequence continues at coordinate 18,853 of CALKLO010000117.1, read as the reverse complement.
CTGTCGATATAGTGTACGGGTCACAGCGAAAGTGGACTATCTGCAAGTGCGGGAAAAACTGAGGAATTTAAAGTGAGTGCAATTGAGTCGGCTGTCGAGAGTTTCAATCGCGACGGCTACTATGTTGAAAAAGGGCTAATTTCACCGGAAGGTGTTGATTCTCTTGTGTCATTGATTAACTCGTCTTTGTCCCCGGCGTTAGCGCCAGTGGAGTTTGAAGCAGACGTTCATTACCCGGGTGCACCGACATCTCGCACAGCACCCGGTGGTCAGACGCCAAGACGATTGCTGCACGCCTATGGGCGAGATTCGTTATTTCAACAAATTGGCCGCCATCCGAAGGTTATGGCTCTGTTAAAAGAGCTGATTGGCTCTGACTCTATTTGTCTTTCGCAGAACCATCATAATTGCGTCATGACCAAGCACCCTGGGTTCAGCAGTGTGACCAGCTGGCATCAGGATATTCGCTATTGGCGATTTGATCGCCGCGAATTGGTGAGTACGTGGTTGGCTTTAGGGCCAGAAAATCGTCAAAACGGTGGCTTGCTGGTCATCCCAGGCTCGCATACTTTGGACTTTGAACCTGGGCAGTTCGATGCGTCGTTGTTCCTGCGTACTGACCTAGAAATCAATGAGGCCTTGCTAGCTCGTGCCGTACCGGTAGAGCTTGCCGCCGGCGACATGCTGTTCTTCCACTCGCGTACCTTGCACGCGGCAGGTCAGAATGAGTCCGACATTATTAAGCGCTCATTGGTGTACACCTACCGCTCTGAAGATAATCATCCCATTCCAGAAACCCGCTCAGCGGTTTATGAAGATATCCCAGTAGCGTGACCGTGAAAAGCTGTGCAGGTAGTCCGCTTGCGCAGCTAGATTGTCCGACGCAGTGGGCCGGCACCCCCATGGTGTTGAGCTGCCAAGCAGTTAAGGATCACTCCCCAAACCTGTACCCTGAGGAACGTGCACTGCTTGATCGATGTGCGGCGAGGCGTGTAAACACCTTTTCCACAGGGCGTCGTTGTGCTCATACCGTATTACAAGAACTGGGAGTGGCTCCAGCGCCTCTGCTTCGCAACCCAGACGGGTCAGTTGTTTGGCCGACAGGTGTCATCGGTAGCGTCAGTCATACCGACGATTGGGCGGTGGCTGTGGGTGCTGAGTCGGGTCAAGGGCCGGGCAGTGCGAAAGCTATGGGGGTTGACCTAGAACTCATTACTGAATTGAGCCCGAAGGTATTAGCTATGGTTGCAACGCCTTCTGAGCGCGATGAAATAACGGGTGACGGACAACAGCCTTGGCAGGCCACAGCCTTGTTCAGCTTGAAGGAAAGTCTCTACAAATGTTTAAGGCCGTCATTCGGGCAATTTATCCACTTCCATGATGTTCAGATTAGCTTGACCGGCACTGCCTATCCGACGGTAAGTATCCGCAACGAAGCGCTAGCTGTGCACTGTGAATCTAAAGACTTGGAATTGCGACTATCAGTCACATTGGATCACGTGTTTTCAATGGTTTGGTGGCGTTACTCAAGCTAAGTAATGCGGGTGTAATTAGTTCTGCGCGGGGCAAAACCTCTGACCGGGAGGGCGTGGCTAGCTGGGCCGGTGTAGAGAGTTTAGCGGCCCGTCTATTGCTCCTGTATATTAGAGGCTTGCCATCCCCATGCCATTACTACTAAAGGTTTCTCATGCAGGACCAATACGATTTTCGCCGCACTGAAAACGACGTGCAGACCGTCTGGAATACCAACGAGGCGTTCAAGGTTACCGAAGACCCGACGCTTCCTAAGTACTATTGCCTCTGCATGTTTCCGTACCCGAGTGGCAGTCTCCATATGGGGCATGTTCGCAACTACACCATCGGTGATGTTGTATCCCGATACAAGCGCATGCAGGGCTTCAATGTACTGCAGCCTATGGGATGGGATGCCTTCGGACTACCTGCTGAAAATGCAGCTATCAAAAACAATACAGCGCCTGCGAAGTGGACCTACGCGAATATCGATGAAATGCGCGAGCAGCTGCAAAAGTTGGGCATTGCTTATGACTGGTCCCGCGAGTTAGCGACCTGTACCCCTGAATACTATCGGTGGGAGCAGTGGTTCTTCACCAAGCTGGTAGAAAAGGGTCTGGCGTATAAAAAAATGGCTGTCGTCAACTGGGATCCCGTCGAGGGGACTGTGTTGGCTAATGAGCAAGTTGACGCAAACGGTTGTGGTTGGCGTTCAGGTGCCAAAGTTGAGCGTCGCGAGATACCTCAGTGGTTCTTAAAAATCACGCAATACGCCGATGAGCTCATCGAAGAGACTGATAAGCTGGAAGGTTGGCCTGAGGCTGTTCGCACTCAGCAAAAAAATTGGATTGGCCGCTCGGAAGGGGTGGAGTTTGATTTTGCATTGGCGGGCCGCGGAGACACGCCTCTGGATGTCACGAACGATGGCGTGGCAGATTCCATCCGCGTCTATACCACGCGACCAGATACGGTTGCAGGCGTGACGTACATGGCTGTTGCGGCTGAGCATCCTGTTGCCAAAGCGATGGCTAAGGGCAATTCGGAAGTGGCAGATTTCATTACTCAATGCACGAGTACAGGTACCTCAGAAGCTGCCATGGAAGCCATGGAGAAGCGCGGTGTACCATTGGGTATTGAAGTGATCAACCCAGTCTCTGGCGAGCGAGTGCCGGTTTTTGTCGCTAACTTTGTGCTTTTCTCCTATGGCACGGGTGCGGTAATGGCGGTACCAGGTCACGATCAACGTGACTTTGATTTCGCTAGCAAATACGGTCTACCGATTAAACAAGTTATTCAGTCCACTTCAAAGGCTGTTGATGTCACTGAGGGACCTTTTCTAGACAAGCAAGACACCGTCACTATCGATTCAGGTGAATTTGACGGGCTCGATTACGCGGCAGCGTTTGAAGCCACTGCTGAGCATCTGGTTAAAAGCGCCAACGGTGAACGCAAGACCAACTACCGACTGCGTGACTGGGGTGTTTCTCGGCAGCGTTACTGGGGTTGCCCCATTCCTATCATCTATGATGAAGAGGGCAATGTTCACGTGGTGCCGGAGGAAGATTTACCGGTTCTGTTGCCAGAAGATGTCGCTTTCTCGGGCGTTAATTCACCGATTAAAGAAGATCCTAACTTCATCAATACAACGGTTCCTGGTACTGATAAGCCGGGTCGTCGCGAGACAGATACCTTTGACACGTTCTTCGAGTCAAGCTGGTACTACGCGCGCTTTTGTTGCCCAGATGCCATGAAAATGGTTGATGAGCGTGCTGATTATTGGCTGCCGGTTGACCAATACATTGGTGGTGTAGAGCACGCAGTAATGCATTTGTTATACGCGCGTTTCTTCCACAAACTCATGCGCGATGTGGGCTTGGTTGTCAGCGATGAGCCGTTCACCCGATTATTAACTCAAGGCATGGTGGTCGCGGAGTCTTTCTACCGTGAGTCAGATTCTGGCAAGCCTGAGTATTACAACCGTAAAGAGTTGGACATCGTGTCTGACGACAAGGGCCGTATCGCCAGTGCTACGTTGCTTAGTGATGGCAAGCCTGTCACCGTTGGGCGTGTTGAGAAAATGTCCAAATCGAAGAATAATGGGGTAGACCCATTGGAAATGATAGGACGTTATGGCGCTGACACAATGCGCTTGTTTTCCATGAGCGATACACCGCCACACCAATCATTAGAGTGGAAAGAGGGTGGTGTTGAAGGTATGCACCGTTTCTTAAAGCGTGTGTGGAGAGAAGTCACTTCCCTTGATGCAACATTCATGAGCGCCTCGTTAGAGGTAGACAGCATGAACGGTGATCAAAAAGCTCTGCGTCGTAAAACACACGAAACGATTGCCAAAGTCACTGATGACATAGAGCGTCGCATGACATTTAACACCGCCATTGCATCCATGATGGAATTGTTCAATGACGTGTCAAAGTTTGATGATCAAACCGACGCGGGTAAAGCGGTTAAGTTTGAAGCGTGCAGTGCTCTAGTTCGATTACTAAGCCCGTTTGTACCGCACATTACTCACGAGCTTTGGGAGCATTTGGGTTATTCCACAGCGCTTATCAACGAAGCTTGGCCAGAGACTGATGAAGCTGCGTTAACACGCGATGAGTTAGAGCTTGTTGTTCAAGTTAACGGCAAGCGTCGTGCTTCAGTAACGGTATCTGCTAGTGCAAGTAAAGAGGATTGTGAAGCAACGGCGTTGGCTGATGCCGATGTTATGCGCTACACCGATGGGCTCAACGTGGTCAAAGTGATTGTTGTGCCAGGTCGTTTAGTTAATATTGTTGCTAAGTAGCGCGATCCGAATGCCAGCTAAATAATGCTGTCTTATAAGGGGCGCACACACCGGTGTGCGCCCAGTTATCGCAACGGCAATTGTGCTCGTAGCTGTGTTTAGCGGTAGCTTTTTCCCGTTTCGGTCAAGGCAGTAACTCATGAAGCTGTTAATAAAAGGCGTCTTCGACAATGCCTATTTGTTGTTGATCATTGCGCCCTTGTTTTGGGGGGGTAATGCGGTTGCGGGTCGGTTTGTTGTTGGCGAATGGCAGCCGTTTACGATTACCAGTGTGCGGTGGTTAAGCATTGCAATACTCCTACTACCGTTCGCTTGGAAGCCACTAAAAAACGACTGGCCCGTCATTAAAGAACACTGGCTAACGCTGTTTCTGCTGGGTTCTTTAGGTATGGCAGGCTTTAGTTTGCTGATGTACTGGGCTTTGAACTACACCACCGCTATTAACGTGAGTATTGAGCAAGCCTCAATGCCCGTGCTCATCATGCTCGCCAATTTTTTCATTTTGTCTCAGCGTGTGCGGATACTACAAATAGCCGGCTTGCTGATAACCCTGTTTGGAGTGTTGATTACAACGACAGCGGGTGAGCCGGGCACTTTCTTTTCCAAAGGATTGAACAAGGGTGACGCCATCATGTTGGTTGCCTGTGTTTTCTATGCGGGTTACACCTTCGGTTTGCGTTGGCGACCAAAAATTCACTGGTTGAGTTTCCTGTGCATTATTTCGGCGAGTGCGTTCGTCATGACCATTCCCTTTACCAGCTATGAACTCAGTCAGCAGCCCTTTGTAGCGCCAGGTGTTAAAGGGTGGATGGTATTAGCGTACGTGTTGATTTTCCCCACGTTGATCAGTCAATTAAGTCATGCGCGTGGCGTTGAATTAATTGGTAGTAATCGTGCCGGACTATTTCTCAATCTAGTGCCAATATTTGGTTCGATACTAGCCGTGTTGATTCTTGGCGAGGCGTTTCGCTGGTATCACCTGATGGGACTCACTATGGTGTTAGCTGGCATTGCCTTGGCTGAACGGGCCGCTGCTAAAAACTAATAGAGCGCACACAGGCGCTCTATTAATATTTTCGTTACTCTGACTCTCTCCAACTCCGCTCAAACGGCAGTCTCCACGCACGAGGCGCAATAAGCTGATGAATAGAGTTGGGTCCCCACGAACCTTGCGCGTAACGACTAACAGGTGGTGGTGATTCGATAAGTGGAGATGAGACTTCCCACAAACGTTCGATACCTTGAGACGTAGTGAACAGGGTGTGATCCCCGCTCATGGCGTCTAGAATTAAACGCTCGTAGGCTTCCAGAACTTCGCCAATGTGTTTAGTTTCGTCCATGGCAAATTGCAGGCTATGTTTATCTAGCTTCATGCCGGGGCCAGGTCGTTTCCCATAGAACGACAGTGATGTTCGCGAGGCGTCCGATAAATCGAATGTCAAATGATCAGGGCCGTGTAAGCCAACGCCTGAATCTTTCGGAAACATACTCTTGGGTGGCTCATGGAACGCGATAGAAATAATGCGTTGACCTTCACCAAGGCGTTTACCCGTTCGTAAGTAGAAAGGTACGCCTGCCCAACGCCAGTTATCTATCGTGCATTTGAGCGCAATAAACGTTTCTGTATCAGACTCTGAGCTTACACCTTCCAGATCTCTGTAGCCGGAAAACTGACCACGAACCGCGTGATGCGGCTCAATAGGCATCATGCTACGAAATACCTTATTTTTTTCTTCGCTAATAGATTTTGGCTCTAGGGCTACTGGGGGTTCCATAGCAACAAATGCCATTATTTGGAGTAGGTGTGTGACCACCATATCCCGGAAGGCACCGGTGTTTTCATAGAAGCCTGCGCGTGTATCTAGGCCTAGTGTCTCAGGCACATCGATCTGTATGTGCTCGATGAAGTTACGATTCCAGATCGGTTCGAACAAACCGTTAGCGAATCGAAACGCCAGTATGTTCTGTGCCGGTTCTTTTCCTAAAAAGTGATCAATTCTGAAAACCTGCTCTTCCTTGAATACCTTATGAACTTCGGCGTTGAGCTTGATGGCGGATTCTAAATCGACGCCAAAAGGTTTTTCCATGATGACCTGCGCGTTTTTAATCAGCTTGGCTTCGCCCAGTAATTCAATAACGGACAGTGCCGCATTGGGTGGCACACTTAAGTAATGCAGCAGGCGAGATTCGCCCTCAATAGATTTTTCCGCTTTTTTTACCGCTTTTTGTAAGCCGCTAGCTCCGGTAGAGCCAGAAACATAATCTAATCGGCTCTTAAAAATTTCCCACGCTTCTGGTTCAATCTTTCTCGAAGAGAACTCTGTTAAGGCTTCAAAACACAGATTTTGGAATTCTTCTGTACTTAGATCCGTTAGGGATGTGCCGATTATTCTGCAATCAGGAATAAAGTCGGATGACGACAGATGGAACAGTCCGGGTATGAGCTTGCGTTTTGCAAGATCTCCAGTGGCTCCAAATAGAACGACGACCTGTGGGTGTTCAGGTCCAACTCCGTTAGCTGCTTTTGCCATCGTACTGCCCCACGAATAATGTCAGTGAATAATAGTGATTATGGCCAACCTTGTAGAATAGTGGTGATTAGAAGGTAAGCGATAGAGATGTAACCTGACTATGCAAGATCAGTGCTATCGGTTAAATTTTTGTAAAACTAGATTTGCGGCCGACCGTCTTTTTTCAATAATTACCGAGGTTTACAGGTGTGAAAGCGTAAATAAATACCGGGAGCGTTCCATGTCGTAGCTCGATAATTGTACTTTTACACTATCACCTAAATGGAACTGAGGTTTTTCTTTGGTATCTGGTAGGGCTTGGACAGTAGAAATCTCGTACTGAGTAGCAAATAATTCGTCTAGATGATCCTTGTATATTTTTACATCCACGGCGTTGTCGTCTAACGAAATGTAGAGCCGGTCTTGTCTTAGGCCCATAATGGTGCCGGTATATTCACTGTATTGAGCGGTGCTAATTTCCTGAGAAAATTGCTCATGCAGTGCGGCAAGCTGTATCACCTTGTCTAGTTGTCTTTGTTTTGTTCTAGCCATAGTTGCAGCATCAATAACATCATCTCTGAGTTTTTCATCAATGGTGTTGTGTTCCGCTGCCCCCCCTAAGGCCTCGAGTAATTCCTTGTGCGTGAAAATGCCCACAATTTCTCGCATAGGGGAGGAAAATCGGGCGTAGCTGGCCGCTTTTAACGCATGGTGCTCAGAGGCTTCTGGTTCATAGGTTGAGCCGCGCTGTGCTTGCATTATTTGTCGCTGAATAGATCTGACTTTACGCGTGTACCGCTCAGAATCAGGTAGCTGATCCACATAATCCGATAGGCTCTCACCCTTTGTCCATTGCCAAAGCGCAGGTTCTTCCTGTAGCTGCGAAAATTGCTCTAGTGTTTGCCTTAGTGTATTGAGGCTTTTTTTCAAAGGGGCATCATGGACTCGATAAATAGCCTGTAGAACGTCGCTTTGACCTTGCAGCACCAGTAGCATCTCAGCGCCTTGCATATTGCACATCAAGCTTATTTGTTCGTTGTATCGCTCAGTGTCATAACGCCTGCGAACATCCAGATGAAAGCGCGAAGGGACACCAGATATGTGAATGTGAGTCTCTGTCCTGTCGAATTTCACCACGCCACGTAAATCAGACGCCTCTATTAACGTGTTACCTAATTCACGCAACAGTAGTAATGATTCATCGTATTCATTTTCACAGGAAGGCTCTGTGTCTAGCCAAGCTTGGACACCTGCATAGTTAAGCTTTGCTTTGCTACGAATTTTGGCTCGTATAATTGTGGTGCGGCTGACGTTGCCATCGTTGTTAACCTGCATATCGAACACGAGCGCACGGCGATCAACCAAGGGGTTCAATGACACCAAACCTTCTGATAGCTCTACGGGCAACATAGGCGCTGCAAGTAATGGCGTGTAGTAGGTGGTGCCGCGCGCCAAGGCTTCACGGAATAAAGCGCTGTCTGGTCGTATGTAGAACGCGGCATCTGCCAAGGCATAGCGTACTCGGTAGCCGTCACCATCGCGTTCAATGAGTAATGCTTGGTCTAGATCCCTGGAGTCTGGGTTGTCGATAGTGATAAAGGGCAGTGTGCTTAGATCTACAAGTTCTGGGTCATCAAGGCCGGCATTCTCTAGCCAGTAGCGCGTTTCAGCGTGACAGGCGTCGCTATGCGCCTGTGTGATATCCAGGTTATCCAATGCGTCAGCGATGACTTTCTCTGGTGCAATAAGGACGGTGTTTTCGCTCATTCTTCTATCGCACCATTTCGTCAATAGGGTCGGGGCAGTAAGCACGGCGTTGGCAGTTTCTGCAATGTTCCCCCAAGTAAAGCTCGTCTATCCAGTTCATCAATTGCGTGATGTGCGCATTGTCATCAAAAACAAAACCTGCCTCAAAGTTTCGTCTGTCGGCATTCTTAGCACCTAAGCCTGCACCGGTAAGGTTTGCCGAGCCAACGAACGCCAAGCGCCCATCAATAACGATGGCCTTGGTGTGAACTCGAGGGCAGAGTATGCGTTCGAAAAGCTCATTGTTGATCAGTGCGTCGAATCGATCAAAGTCTTCGCGGAAGCGGGGGCCCGGCTCCTTGGCATGTATGAGTCGAACGGCAACACCACTTTCCACAAGGTCGCTGAGTAACTCGAGAAGAGGCTGGAAGCGATTATTAACATCAATGTGCAAATCTTTGATGTCAGCGGTGACGATCCAAAGAAACCTCTTTGCTTCAGGAAGTGATTCTTGAACAAATTGGGTGTAAATATCGCGATTAAGCAGGAGCGTGTGCATAGCATGAGTGTAACCGTAGACTGACAAGGTACAATAGACAAAAGAGGCAAAGCCTTCGGATTGTGGGTGTTGAGATGATTATGCTGCCAAGAATTTCTCGCTCAATGAGAATCATGGGTGTCTGTCTGGCACTAAGCCTACTGGTTGGTTGTGGATTCCATCCTCGTGGCAGTGTGACCCGACTATCCGATCTGGGCAGTATCTATATAGATTCCTCCAGAAACCTGACCATCGCTGATGATATTCGCGAGGCCCTCATCGATGCAGCATTCACGATTGCCCCCAACAGAGATGATGCGGACATCATGCTCAGGCTCACCGGTGAGGAGCAAAAGGAGCGGGTTGTATCTGTCAGAAGCACTGGGCGAATCAGTGAGCTGGAATTAAGCCATGCCGTCAATATGCTTATTGCAGAGTCGGTCGATGGTAACGAGCCTGTTTATTCAGAGGCGCAGGGGCTGAATCGCGTTGAGGTCATTCGAGAGTACACCTACGATGAAACAGGCGTTTTAGGTAAGGAGAATGAGGCAAGAATACTGCGTTCCGAAATGGAATCTGAGCTCGTCAGGCAAATAGTGTTGCGAACTATCGCAAGCTTAGCGCCGTCAATATCCTCTTAAACGATTAACCAGCCCGGGCGGAGTCTCACCGCGTTCGACACAGTTAATACTGTAAATTATTTGTTCTGCTGATTTAGCTGGAACACTTTTAGCGGCAACGTGCGGTGTCACAATCACCTGAGGATGATTCCAGAATGGGTGCTCTGCAACGAGTGGTTCGTTGTGGAATACGTCTAGCAGAGCGCCTGATAAGTGGCCGGAATCTAGCGCACTGATTAAATCGTTATCGACTAAATGGCCCCCTCTGCCTGGATTAATTAAAAACGCACCGGGAGGAAGCTTTTCAAACAACTCACTATTTAAAATGCCTTGTGTGGCCTCAGTGAGTGGAAGCAAACACACCAGTACATCTGATTGATTCAGAAATTCATCAATAGTGTCCTGACCGTGTAGCGATTGAATGGGCGAGGGTAGCTGCTTTTCAGATCGGCTCCAGCACTTGACGGGGTAACCATTGAGTGACAATCGCTGCGCGACTTTTGTACCGAGTGCGCCAGCGCCTAGAATGCCTAGGCGAGTTTCGAAGGCCGCTTTGGCACTGATGTCATGGCTCCACTGATGGTTAATCTGTGCGTTTGAAAATTCTTGCATTTTTCGTTGCGCATGCAGTGTGCCGTACAAAGCGTATTCGGCCATCTGCTCGGCCATACCAGCGTCACGCAAACGCACAACGTTAACCTCTGCAGGTAAGCTAGGATGCTGAAGCAGGTGATCAACGCCTGCGGCTAATGCAAAGACGTGCGTTAGATTATCTAAGCCGTTAAAGAACTCATCGGGTGGCAGCCAGACTATGGCCGCGTCGATGTCTTTAAGGGGGATGTCAGTGTCGTTTAGCCAATCGAATAACCGGTGCGACTCGCCGAGTTGTTCGCGTACTGCGTTGAGGAGACTTCCATCCTCTCCCTGGCAGTAATACAAAAAATTCATAAAGGGACGGGTTGGACACTTGCGAATCGTCTATCGGTGTAGAGAAGAGGTTCGCCGCTGGTGGTCCGGACGTCGACAACTTTTCCAAAAAATACGCGATGTGAACCTTTGACAAGGCTTGAGTCGAGCTGGCAATCCAAGGCGACTAGGGCGTTGCTTAATATGGGGGACCCGGTTGCTAACCGTGTCCAGTCACCGACGCTGAATCTCTCTTGTTTAGGGTCTTCGCCTAAGCCTGCAAATATGCCGGCAAGGTCGACGCTGTCGCTGGGAATAATATTGACGGCAAAGCTTCCGCTCTCGATTGCCATCTGACAAAACTCGTTATCTAGATTGACGCAAACCAATATTAGAGCAGGGTCTGCGCAGACAGAGCACATAGAACTAACGGTCAGGCCTGCGTCCTGACCGTTATGGGATGTGGTGACAACTGAAACGCCATTGGCTGCTTGCGATAACGCGGATGTAAAAGCAGACGCGGTAACGCTGGGCATTGAATTAGCCTTGGGCTCCATGTTGTCAGACACCTGTATCGCTTATCGGTTAGTTGGGTAATCGCGAGTTGCGGCACCCGTATAGATTTGACGAGGACGCCCGATTCGGAATTCAGGATCTTCGTGCATTTCCATCCAATGTGAAATCCAGCCAACGGTTCTGGACATAGCAAACATGACTGTAAACATGTTCATTGGAATACCCAGCGCACGCAAAATGATGCCCGAGTAAAAATCAACGTTAGGGTAGAGACGACGTTCGATGAAGTATTCATCTGCCAGTGTTGCCTGCTCCAATTCCATTGCTAATTCAAACAACGGTTGGTCGCCACCGAGATCCTTGAGAAGGTCATGACACATTTTCTGAATGAGTCTGGCCCGTGGATCGAAGTTTTTGTACACGCGGTGTCCAAAGCCCATCAAACGGAAAGGATCGTTTTTATCCTTTGCGCGAGCAATGGTTTGGTCAATGGTTTCACCAGAGTACAGAATGCGATCGAGCATGTTGATAACAGCTTCGTTAGCACCACCGTGAGCAGGGCCCCAAAGGCATGCAACGCCAGCAGCTATTGATGCAAATGGATTTGCGCCTGAACTACCAGCCAATCGAACGGTAGACGTACTGGCGTTTTGCTCATGATCAGCGTGCAGAATCATGATGAGTTCTAGTGCCTTAACAGCGACTGGATTGGGTTCGTAATCTTCAGCGGGTACCGCGAACATTAGGCGAGTGAAGTTCTCTACATAACCTAAGTTGTTGTCCGGGTACATGAAAGGCATGCCACGATGATGGTTGTAGCAATAAGACGCGATAGTTGGCATCTTAGCGATGAGTCGCTGCGCAGAGATTTCCCGGTGTTGTGGGTTAGTGATGTCTAGTGAGTCGTGGTAGAACGATGACATTGCACCGACAGTACCGACCAACATGGCCATGGGATGGGCGTCATAGCGAAATCCGTCAATAAAATCACGAATATTCTCGTGCACCATCGTGTGCTGAGAAATAGTGTGATTGAAATTGGTGCTTTGCTCAGGTGTGGGCAACTCGCCGTACATCAGTAGGTAGCACACTTCGAGGTAAGTGCTGTGCTCGGCTAGTTGTTCAATAGGGTACCCGCGGTAGAGCAATATGCCTTCGTCGCCATCGATGAACGCAATTGAGCTCTTGCAGCTAGCTGTTGATGCAAAGCCTGGGTCGTAAGTGAAAAGCCCCGTGTCCTTATAAAGAGAACGCACATCTGCCACATCAGGCCCGTGAGTTGGGGAAATACGAGGCAGGACCGATTCTCGGCCATCTTCCGTTTTAACAGTGATCGTGCTGTTAGTCATTACATCTCTCCATCAGAATTGGAACCATTATAGAGCGGATACGCGCAAGACTCGATAATAGAAACTATAAAAGTCATTGAGTGCTTAGGAAAGCTAGCTTCAGATCATTGTCTATACTCACTAAATTGAGATGAGCGCAACGCGCTGTGTCTTACCTTGAATCGCGATGAGCGCTCAGTGCTCGAAGCAAGCCTTATGAACATGTTGAATAGCTATAGAGTAGATCAAGGGCAAACTTGTTCCCTAAAGAGCTCGTGCCTTCGGCATACGCAAACGCGCTGCTTAAAGATCTATCTGTGCTTGCTCCTAGGTTGTCTCCTTAGCATTAGTGCTTGCTCAACACCGCCGACTCGCTCTGTTCAAAACGCAAGTTCTGGTGTTGCTGTTCTTGGCGTTGCAGCAAAAATCGGGCTAAAGTCGACGATCAATCGAAATGGTTTAGCGTCTGACTTCACTAAACTGTTAGTTGAGCGGGCTGCATTTCCTGTTCTACCAGCTTCAACGGTGCGCCAATACCTTGGCGCGACACGCATTAACGACCTGCTAAATCGGTTTGCAGAAACGGGGCGTCTGGACAATCGTGACCTTCAGTTGTTGATGTCAGCAGGTCTTCCGGCGCAACGATTGGTTGTTGCTAGAGTAGAGGAGGATTACGTAGTCAATCTGCCTGCTCGGCGCGAACCTGTGCTTAACAGGGCAGGAGATGTGTTGGCTGACAGAGAGAAAAAGGTACTTGCTACGCAGCGGGTAACCCGAATTTCAGCCACATTGATTGATCTCAGAGAAGGGACACAGCTTTGGAATCGACATTTTCGGGTAGACCCTGTGGCTGAGGTTGCAACAACCCAATACCTTGGTAGCAGCTTCAGCGCAAGTCTGGCTGCGGCATTCGCTAATACAATGGTTAACGGCATACGTGTGGTCCGCTATCCAGAGCCGCCAACTCTAAAGCTCAGTGTTTTATCTTTGCTGCGCGAAATCACAGACAATCTTCCCGTTCGATAGGTTTTTTGCTTTATTGGAATCAATCAGCCTAGCCTAGCTTTTAACGATTGAGGCTGCACCACTACAGAGCCTATGTGGCGTGCATACTTAGCATTTACTGGGTTGGTTTTTAAGCTGAGATCGTTTGCAGTACAAGAATGCAGTCTGCTGGCACGAGTTCTCAAAAGGGAGTGCGCCCTGTCCCGTTTTGTGACCTCCCATGGGGCACAGGGCTCGAAAACTGGATGTGAAGGCAGAGCTGGTCGTGAACAGTGCCGGGTATGGCTTTTTTCGATTGGCTGACCCGCTCGGAATATGTTACTTTTCGCCGCAGGAACGTCGTTCGTGAAAGACGGTTGTAAAAAATATTCCTAAATCTTAAAAAATTCATAAGTTAACTTGGAGTTCTTAATGCAATTAGTTAAAACTATTGCGGTTTCAGCAGCCCTAGCAGCAACAGCTGGCTTGGCAAACGCTGGTGAAACCCTAGATGCCGTCAATGGCAAAGGTTTCGTACAGTGTGGTGTATCACAAGGTTTACCTGGTTTTTCAAACCCTGATGACCAAGGTAACTGGACTGGCCTTGACGTTGATTTCTGTCGCGCTGTAGCAGCTGCAGTGTTCAACGACGCTGATGCAGTAAAATTCACACCGCTTTCTGCGAAAGTTCGTTTTACAGCTCTAACATCTGGCGAGATCGATGTTTTATCTCGTAACACGACTTGGACAATGAGCCGTGATTCTGACTTCGGTGAATTCGTTGGCGTTAACTACTATGACGGTCAAGGTTTCATGGTTCCTAAGAGCCTAGGTGTTTCTAGCGCTATGGAGCTTGACGGAGCTGCTGTTTGCACAAACACTGGAACAACAACAGAATTGAACGTTGCTGACTTCTTCCGTGCGAACAACCTAGATTACACCGTTGTTGCCTTCGAAAAAGCTGATGAAGTTGTTTCAGCATACGATGCTGGCCGTTGTGACGTTTACACAACTGACCGTTCTGGTCTTGCTGCACAGCGTACAAAATTGTCAGAGCCTGACGATCATGTCGTACTGCCTGAAATCATCTCTAAAGAGCCACTAGGACCTTTGGTTCGCCACGGCGACAACCAATGGGGCGACATCGCTCGTTGGACTCTGAACTGCATGATCAATGCTGAAGAAATGGGTGTTACATCTGCAAACGTCGTTGAAATGGCTTCTTCTGATAATCCTGGTATCAAGCGTCTGTTAGGTACAGAAGGCGACTTGGGTGGAAAAATTGGCTTAGACAACGAATTCTGCGCAAACGTTGTAGCGTCAGTTGGTAACTACGGCGAAAGCTACGATCGTAACGTAGGTCCAGAAACTCCATTAAAGCTAGACCGTGGTGTTAACGCACTTTGGTCACAAGGTGGAATTCTGTACGCAGCTCCACAGCGCTAAGACCCTTTAGCACTGTAGATCTAGAGGGGCCGCTTAATGCGGCCCTTTTTGCTCCCAACGGAATCTCGTATGGCAAACAACAATTCTCCATCTTCAGCGGGTGTAGCCCCGGCTGTGTCTTTTTGGCGTGATCCGGACAAGCGCGCCATCATTTATCAAGTGATTGTGGTTTCGGTTATTGCATGGTTTGTTTATTCGATCATCAACAATACCGCCACGAACATGGAGCAACGAGGTTTGGCCTCAGGGTTTGGCTTTTTAAGCACTTCTGCAGGCTTCGGGATAATATCCACGCCGTTTGTTCCGTACACCGAAGAATCTAATTATTTCACGGTATTTTTGGTGGGTTTGGTAAACACCATCATCATTGCTGCTATCGGTTGCTTATTCGCGTTGGCGTTGGGCTTCGTTGTTGGTATCGCAAGATTATCCAGTAACTGGTTGGTTCAAAAAATCGCGATATTCTATATAGAGCTATTCCGGAATATACCGCTACTGCTGCAGATCCTATTTTGGTACAGCGCAGTGCTCAAGCCGTTGCCTGGGCCTAGAGAGTTGCACGAGGCAGGGGAGAAAGTGTTTTTCTCGATCAACAACCGAGGCATGATTTTCGCTGAGCCTGTTGGTCAGCCTGGCTTCGAAAACGTGTGGTACACGTTCTTTGCTGCCATCATTGTTACTTGGGTTATTAAAAAGTGGGCAAATGCTCGACAGATGAAGACTGGGCAGCAATTCCCTATGTTCTTTGTGGGTTTGTTGTTGATCGTGGGTGCCCCATTAATCACTTATGTGCTCACAGGACGACCGCTTGATTTTGAGCCTGCTCAAATGTCGCGCTTTGCTCTGCAGGGCGGGGTGACGATCATTCCGGAGTTTGTTGCTTTGCTCTTAGCTTTGGTGATTTACACAGCATCATTTATTGCGGAAATCGTCAGGGCAGGTATTCAGGCGGTGAGTCATGGGCAGACTGAGGCAGCATCTGCCTTGGGTATCAAGCCAACGCATCGTATGCGGTTAGTGGTTGTGCCACAGGCAATGCGCGTTATTGTTCCGCCATTGACCAGTCAATTCCTGAACCTGACTAAAAACTCCAGTTTGGCCACGGCAATTGCTTACCCTGATTTGTTCTCTGTGTTTGCAGGAACAACGCTAAATCAAACGGGGCAGGCCGTTGAGATCATGGCTATGACGTTGGCCGTTTATTTGACCTTGAGTTTGCTAACCTCGGGCTTTATGAACTGGTACAACTCGCGAATTAAGTTGGTGGAGCGCTAGGATATGGCAATGGACAATACAACCAGTTATAGCGGCTTGGTCAATCAAGGTAATCTCCCTGATAAGCCGGCACCCATTAACACAGAAGGTCTCGGCCCCTGGGTGCGTGACAACTTGTTTAACGGAGCTTTTAATTCCGTATTAACAATATCTTCTTTTCTGCTGGTGCTCTACACATTGCCATCAGCATTAAATTGGCTGATTTTTAATGCCGTTTGGTCTGGTGGGTCAGATGCCTGCCGTGTCAATCCAGATGGCGCTTGCTGGACTTTCGTCGGTTCTCGTTGGGAGCAGTTTTTATACGGCTTCTACGAAAAATCTGAACGTTGGAGGATCAATATTCTGCTGGCCATACTGGCTGTTGGCATCATTTGGTTAGCGTGGGAAAAAGCCCCGGCAAAAAAGCTAATGGCCTTTTTTATGTTGGTCATTTTCCCCGTATTTTCGTTTTTCATGATGTACGGAAGCGAGACACTGGGACTGCCTATCGTTGAGACGCCTCAGTGGGGTGGGTTTACTTTAACTTTGGTTATTGCGTTGAGTGGCATTGTTGCCTCGCTTCCATTGGGTATTGTGTTGGCCTTGGGGCGCCGCTCTAATATGCGCGTGATCTCGCTGTTGAGCACAATATTCATCGAATTCTGGCGCGGTATACCGCTGGTTGCTGTCTTGTTCATGGCAACGATCATGTTTCCGTTGTTTTTGCCGGCTGGTGTTACTTTTGACCAACTGCTCAGAGCGGTCATTGGTGTTGCTTTGTTTGCTTCGGCTTACATGGCTGAGGTCGTTAGGGGTGGATTGCAAGCGATACCGAAGGGGCAGTACGAAGGTGCTATGGCGCTAGGGCTTCCTTTCTGGAAAATGATGCGTTTAATTATCCTTCCTCAGGCGCTCAAAATTGTTATACCGGGCATCGTAAACACCTTTATTGGCTTGTTTAAAGATACAACCTTGGTACTTATCATTGCGCTGTTCGATTTATTAGGAATCGTTCAGGCGTCAATTGCCGACCCTAATTGGTCGATCAAGTCGGTGCCTTACACGGGCTACGCATTTGTGGCTATCGTATTTTGGATATGCTGTTACAGCATGGCGCGATATAGCCGGTACATAGAAGACAAACTGCACACAGGACATAAGCGATAATGGAACTCGACCAGAATCAACAGAAAACAGCTGCTATGCAGGTTAGCGATGAAGCAGTTATAACCATCGCAGACATGAATAAGTGGTACGGGCAGTTCCACGTGCTCAAAGAGATCAACCTTAAGGTTCACAGAGGCGAGCGTATCGTTATCTGTGGTCCTTCTGGATCAGGTAAGTCCACACTCATTCGCTGTATTAATCGCTTAGAAGAGCACCAGCAGGGCTCTATTAACGTCGATGGCATCGAGCTCAACAACGATCTCAAAAACATCGATGCTATCCGCCGTGAAGTGGGAATGGTTTTTCAGCACTTTAATCTTTTTCCACATCTAACAGTGCTTGAAAATTGCACTCTCGCACCAATTTGGGTCAAGAAGATGCCTAAAAAAGAAGCGGAAGAGGTCGCCATGAAGTATCTAGAGCGTGTGCGGATTCCAGAGCAGGCTCATAAGTTCCCAGGCCAGTTATCGGGTGGTCAGCAACAACGTGTGGCGATTGCACGTTCATTGTGTATGAGTCCCAAGATCATGTTGTTTGATGAGCCGACGTCCGCACTTGACCCAGAAATGATCAAAGAAGTTCTCGATGTCATGATTGAGCTTGCTCATGAAGGCATGACAATGATCTGTGTGACGCACGAGATGGGCTTTGCTAAAACAGTTGCCAATCGAGTTATTTTTATGGATGAAGGTCAGATTATTGAAGAAAACGAGCCTGAACAATTCTTCAATAACCCGCAATCTGAGCGTACTCAGTTGTTTCTCAGTCAAATACTTGCTCATTAATTTCGCTGTAGTGGTTGACAGGCGTTTGCAAAGGTTTCATAATTATCGGCTTGCCTGAAGGAGGGATTCCCGAGCGGTCAAAGGGGGCAGACTGTAAATCTGCTGGCTCAGCCTTCGGAGGTTCGAATCCTCCTCCCTCCACCATTCAGTGCAAGGTAGTGAGACGTTTAAAGGCGATTTGCGAGAGCAAGTCGTTTTTAGTTTAAGCGGTTGAAAGTAGGGTAGTAAGGGCGTATCAGTAAGCGGTCGTAGAGGTTCAGCAGTAAGGATCTTCTAAGTCAAGCGGGTGTCGTATAATGGCTATTACCTCAGCCTTCCAAGCTGATGACGAGGGTTCGAATCCCTTCACCCGCTCCAATTTAGCGTGGCAGTAAAGCGTAGTGAGTCGCTCATATAGCTCAGTCGGTAGAGCACTTCCTTGGTAAGGAAGAGGTCACCGGTTCGATTCCGGTTATGAGCTCCAACAGCGCGTCAGTCTCAGCTGGAAATGACAAGCTTTTGCGGTACCCCAGAATTTACACAGTATTTGCGGCGTCGCGCAATAGTTTATCTAGGCCGACGACAGAACAACTCAATCCGGTAGAGGCAGCGACCTGATGTCTAAGGAAAAATTCGAACGAAATAAACCCCATGTCAACGTAGGCACAATAGGCCACGTGGATCATGGAAAAACAACGCTAACAGCGGCGCTCACAATCTGCCAAGCAGAGAAGATGGGTGGAGAAGCTAAAGCGTACG
>CALKLO010000116.1 GCA_937991945.1 uncultured Granulosicoccus sp. | reverse complement strand
GGTATGGGCGTCTCGTTAATCGTTTTGACCATCAGAGTTGTTAGGCCAACAGGAAGCGCCCCACCTAAAACTATAACCTCAGGGTCAAACATACCGCTGACCACTTGGATCGCAAATCGCATTTGTGTCGATGCGCGCAGTATCCAGTCATGCACCACCGTCTCTTGCATAAGAGCTTCTGCAGACAGATGCCTGATCTCATCTAGTGTTAGGCCCGCGTTCTCAATCTCTTTCTGAAAGTCTTGTAGCGTCGGTCTGGGCCCATCATAGGGAAACAAAGCTCCAGGCAAACAGGCGTTGCCATTGCGCCCACGATAAGGACGTCCATCGAGAACAGCTCCTCCACCTAAGCCGTAGCCCACATGGATAAGAAACAGTGGGTCGCGTAGCTCGCGTCTTCCAAATAAATACTCCCCCAATGCTGCGGCAGTACCATCGTTTTCGATATGAATAGGCACGCCGTTGAAGCTCGTTGGCCCATCTTGCATTTGATAGCCTTCAAGCTCTCGGAAGGTCTCATGAGCTTTGAGATGGCTTCCGTAGGTGCCGAAATTACCGGGCAGCGATAACCCGATTCCGATAAACCCTTCACGGTCAGTTTTTGTGGATTCGATAAGTTCGTTAGCCATTTCGACAGCTAAACGCATTGAGTCTTGTGCGCGGCCTGCCTCGGTTGGCCGAGATGTTTGCCCCAGCACCTGCCCAGCAAAGTCGATGATCACAGCCACCATATGATCAAGGTACAGGTAGACCCCAACTGAGCGGTACGCGTTGCGCCGGATCGACAGCATCTTTTTGGGCTGTCCACGTGCACCCGATTTGTCTGTCTTTTCTTCAAACAGGCCCACATCTTCAAGATCAGCCGTCAAGCGCGTCACGCTTGCGCCGGTCATTTCTGTCGCATGGGTTAGGTCAATTCTCGCCATTTTTTCGTTGCGAAAGACCAGTTCAATCAGCTTTCGCTGATTTAGCGAGAGCGGTTTATCTCTTAAAGACAATGCAGTGTGCTCATTTTTGGTTCTTGGATATTATATTATTATTTATTTACTTTACGTAAAGTAAATTGATATGCTCCATGAAGCGCAAGAGGTAGGATCTCCAAAACCACCACCTCGACGCCGTGAAAAACCGAAGGTACCCACCAATGACGAACAAGACATGAGGAAGCCACAGAAGATGAAAACAATATTCAGTTTAGGTCTGTTGACCAGTGCAATGGCGCTTAGCGTTGCATCCACAGCATTCGCGGATCCCATCACCGTCTATACCCCACAAGGCGAGGAACGCGCTGTTTGGATTACCGAACAAGCGCTTGAAGCCGGCCATGAGATTGAAGTGCTATCTGCTGGCGGTGGCGAGTTATTCGACCGAATTCTTGCAGAACGAGCAAACCCACAAGCCGACATTGTCTTTGGATTAATTGATGCGGCGATGGCAACTTTAAAAACCGAAAAGCTGTTTGAAGCTCATGTACCTACCTGGGCAGAGGGCTTACCTGCCGTCTACCGCGATGATGCAGACAATATGGTGTACAAGTTTTGGCAGACCCCTATCGTGTTGGCCTACAACGCTGACGCCCTCTCGGCAGACGAAGCACCAACCAGCTGGATGGACCTTATTAAGCCTGAGTTTTCGGGTAAGTACGTTATCGGGCCTTCCGCATGGCAAACCACAAAATCCTACCTAGTCGGTGTGCTTGTCCGGTTTGCAGATGAGGACGGCAACATATCTGATGAGGGTTGGGATTTTATGCAAGCGCTCTACGACAATGCCATTATCGTGGACAGCGGTGAAGCAAAGACGGCAGCATTTGTAAACGGCGATGCAACTATCGATCTAAATTGGTTTGGCGGTGTTGGCCGACAAGCGGAAAGTGTCGGTTATAACGCTGTCATGGTGGATACTGATGGCGGCACACCGTTCATCTCAGAAGGCGTCGCTATCATGAAAGGAACAGACCAGCTCGATGCATCCAAAGCCTTCGTTGATTGGTTTGGCTCCCCTACGTTTATGATCGCCTACGCTGAGCAGTTTGGACAGACACCTGTACATCCTGAGGCCATTGCAGGATCGCCAGAAACGGTACAGGCCAACGCTAAGCTTGTATCACCACAAGATATTGACTGGGACGCAGCGGCACCTGAGATTGATGCATGGATGCAGCGTATCGAGCTTGAAATTAAGTAACTTTACTCGTTGTGACTATTGGCCGATCGTATCTCCTCCGAGTGCGGTCGGCTTTTTTTGACCAAGAATTGACAAGCACATGATCTCCATTCAAAACCTGAAGATTTGCTACGGCCCAGTAGAGGTTGTGCCTGACCTAACGCTCGACATAGAACGAGGTGAGTTCTTTACTCTACTCGGGCCATCCGGTTGCGGTAAAACAACGGTTCTTAGAGCCATCGCAGGGTTTGTCCCAGCAACGGCTGGAAATATTTTATTAGATGGCGTCGATGTGACGCGCCAGCCAGCAGAACAGCGCGACGTGGGCATCGTGTTTCAAAACTATGCCTTGTTTCCAACTATGAGCGTATACGACAATGTAGCGTTTGGATTAAGAGTCGCTAAAAAGAAGTCGCCTGAAATCAAAGCCAGCGTTAATCGAATTCTTGAGGCAACAGGTATCGAAGAACACAGCACTAAAAAACCAGAGGCTTTATCTGGTGGACAACAACAACGTGTCGCCATTGCACGCTCATTAGTCATGGGCACGCAAGTGTTGTTGTTTGATGAACCTTTATCGAACCTTGATGCACGAGTGCGCGACGACATGCGTAAAGAGATTAAGCGACTTCAACGAGAACTCGACTTCACCGCTGTCTTCGTCACCCACGATCAGGAAGAAGCGTTATCCATGTCGGATCGCCTCCTGGTATTCAACAAAGGTGTTGCTGATCAGATAGGCACATCTAGAAACCTTTATTCCAAGCCAGCCACACCTTTTGTATGCGAATTTATTGGCGCGTCGAACAAGCTTGGAGCGAGAACGAAATCAGCATTAGGACTAGATGAAGTAGAACTCGCCTACATCCGCCCTGAAGAAATAAAATTGAATCCAAACGGAGCCTTTCCAGCAACGATTACCGACATCGATTTCTTAGGCCCCATGAGTACCGTGGAGATACGTTTTCACGATGAGCTTCTAAACGTTTCACTAACAGGAACAGATGCGCTGAAAGGTTTAGAACCCGGCCTGAGCATAAAAATAGATATCAACCGCAACAAGGTTCTGTGCTTCAAAGATGGCGCGCTTATCCAATGACGCGACTCAGCTTTCAAAAAGCGCTCTTCTACACAGGCATCGCGATTATCTTGTGGGTCGCTGTCAGTTTTATCTATGCGCCAATTTATTCTGTTCTAACGCAAGCCTTCATTGACGACACCGGCTTTAACTTTGGAGCAGCCGGTGAGCTTGCCGAGTCCAACCGGGTTCGTAGGGCCATACAGAACACGCTGCTTGTAACCGTACTCAGTGTAATCACCGTAAACCTGGTGGGTATTTTCCAAGTTGCCGCGCTGGAATACATCTCGGTTAAAGGGCGACGTTTCTTGAAGTTCGCCTATGCCATGCCGTTGATTTTTGTCTCAGTTGTCGCAGCTACTGGGTACAATTTCGCTTACGGTCAAACCGGTGTCGTAACCCGCGCTATTCAATCTGTTTTTCCTTCCCTACCCAACGATTGGTTTAGTGGGCCCTTTGCGGTTGTCATCGCTCATACCTTTCTACTCACCAGCTTTCACTACCTGTTTTTACGGGCAGCGTTCCGGCGCGTTGATTATTCCGTTGTTGAGGCAGCCCGTGGACTGGGCGCTAGCAACTTACGCGCATTTAGAAGTGTCGTTCTTCCACTATTGTTACCCACTATTTTCGCAACATCCCTGCTTGTGGCGTATAAGTCACTCAGCTCATTCGCTATTCCGGCAGTTGTTGGCGGGCGGCGCTTTGACATGGTTGCAGAATTAATACTTACGCTGAACAGTCTACGACGTGCTGACATGGCAGCGATGTTATCTATCCTTTTGGGGGTCTCTGTCATCCTGTGTATTTTGGTGATGCAACGCATTGAAAAACGCGGTAGCTACAGTGGCGGTTCCAAAACACAGGTTGCGATTCAACGTATACCGTTAAGCAACCCGTTCACTAACGCTCTCGTTCATATCGTTGCCTACCTCATAGCACTATTACAACTATTACCTGTTGCCCTTGTCGTGGTGTATTCATTCGCCCCTGCAAAATCTATCATTGCAGCAGTAGTACCCTCATCGCTGACATTCAAGAACTATGCAGCTGTGCTTTCGGGTGGTGATGCGTTCACACCATTAAAGAACAGCTTACTCATGGGTGGCGCAGCTGTTGGCATGGGACTATTGGTCAGCTTGTTTGTTGTCATTCTGGCAAACCGTTACCGCAACAAGGCCACAACGGCCATAGATTTGACCTTCATGTTGCCGTGGACCTTACCGCTACCCTTCATCGCCATCGGCTTAATCGCCACATTCGCCACACCCAATTGGCTAGTCGGCAATCAAACCCTGCTTGGCAGCTATTGGATTCTACCCATTGGCTACGCCATTGTAGTTATACCGCTGATGATCCGTTTTTTACGAGCCGCTTTTTACGCGCTTGACCCTTATCAACTGGAAGCGGCTCAAGCACTGGGTGCACCACCGCTTTATCGCTTCTTACGAATCACGCTGCCAGCTGTAGCGCCTGTGATCATCCTTGTTGCAGGACTGAACATCAATATGATTCTTAGCGAGTACACCATGTCAGCGTTCTTGTTTAACGTAAACAACAAACCGCTTTCAATCGCATTGTTCGAAGGTGCTCGTTCTGCCAACCCAGACCAAGCCGCTATCAACCTCGTTTATATGACGCTGATTATGGCGTTCTCTTATTTCATTATTTCGATCGCCGACCGTTACGGTCTTGGCCGATCTACACGTCGCTAAGGCCCAACGCATGACAT
Organism: uncultured Granulosicoccus sp.; assembly: GCA_937991945.1. Classification (GTDB taxonomy): domain Bacteria; phylum Pseudomonadota; class Gammaproteobacteria; order Granulosicoccales; family Granulosicoccaceae; genus Granulosicoccus. The sequence goes on along the minus strand of CALKLO010000116.1, from coordinate 11,090 downwards.
CCAATCTCGCCCCCATCTCAGAACGCTTTCGAGACCCTATAACCCATTGCGGGGAAATCTTTGTGACAGCCCATCGCGGTGCTTTCATCAAAGACAACCATGTTATTGAAGCCGAAAACTCACTACCCGCAATTAAACGCGCACGTAAGCTAGGCTGCGACATGGTGGAAGTTGATGTACATTTCACAGCCGATGGAACTGCCGTCGTTATTCACGATGACACCCTTGACAGAACAACGACGGGCAGCGGAGTTATCGCTGCCACGGCTTACGCCGATCTTAAAGAGATGAGCCTGATACACCCTGGCACGCAGCACCCGTTTAAAACTCATTTACCCACGTTAGAAGAGGTGTTCATCGAGCTTGGCCCAGAGATGATGATCAATGTGGAATGTAAGACAGGTATTGATGCCATCCCTGAGATCGCAGCAATTGCCAACAATGCCGGTGTATCCAAGCAGGTCACGGTAAAGACCAACTCTAGAGGTGCAGCTGCGATAGGCAAAGTCGCTGATATTTTGGCAGGCCTTACAAACCCCATTGATTTCATTCCCATATTGATAGACCAAGTGGATGGCGTTGAGACGCTTCGTAAGGTCTGTGAAGACCTGCCTCTTTCTTGTGTTGAATGTGTTGTTGAGCTGCCAAAAGGGCCAAAAGGTTTCGTCGCGTTAGACCGGCTGGGTATTACCCAAGACGGCGGCCCGCTGTTTTCCATTGAGGCTCGCAAAATCACTGAAGCCAACAACATTCGTCGGTTTATCAACACTCTCTATGTGGATCCTTCCATCCCCAACACACAATGGAATGGTGGTCGCAATTGCCAGCTGGCCCGCATTGCACCTGACAGTGTTTACGCTTTCTGGATTGCCCGCGGCGCCAGTGTCATTCAAACGGACGAACCCGAGTTCCTACTAGGCTGGTTACGTGCAAATGGTTTCAGATTGGATCAAGCATAATGTCGTCGCCACATCTAGCTCAGCCAACACCTGCTCAACGACATCGCTTTGATACATTGGCAAAGATAGCTGCGCGTGCAGAGGTAGTCGCGTTGGAATTCTTTGCCCGCAGGTCGGACTTGACGCGTGTTAACAAGTCCCCATCTGACTTTGTAACCGAAGCCGACCAAACAGTAGAGAGCTGTATACGAGAAGCTATTGCAGAGCATCACCCACATGACACGGTTGTTGGAGAGGAACTAGGCGGTGAAGAGGCGTCATCGTACTGGTTGGTTGACCCCATCGACGGAACCAGCAACTTCTTATCGGGTTTGCCACTGTGGTCTATCTCAATTGCCTATATCGAAAACAATCACCCAACGCTAGGCGTTGTGTCCATGCCAATGCTGGGGCGTTGTCTTTATGGCGGAAAGGGATTCGACTTACATGAGATTGGAACAAAGCTAAGTACCGCTGGCGGCTCATCGCTTGTATTCGGAATTGGTCACAACGAGCATTGGCCCAGCAACCGACGCATTCTCATTGAGGAACGCATCAAATCAGATGGCTTGACTGGCGTGTCATTAGGTTCCTGTGCAACATCACTGGCACTGGTCGCATCTGGGGAGCTGGCAGGCTACGCTGAAGGCTATGTAGGTTTTTGGGACATCGCTGCAGGTGTTGCCCTGTGCGAAGCGGCAAACGTTCCTGTGTCCTTTGTTGCTAACAGCAGAAAAAGTGCATCATTTGTTGCTGCAGGCCCAGCGCCGATACAACCTGACGTTTTTGTTATCACCCAAACAGGTGCAACATAATTAAAACCGATGTCAGAAAGCTAGATAAAAATCACCATTAACATCAAAACAACAATAACCCCCACCAACATATATTGCCCCAGTGTTTTCACAGACTGAGTGTTCTCGGTTTGTTGTTCTAACAGCAATTGTAAATCGGCAAAATCTAAATCGCTGCAATGCGGACACATATCATGAAGATCAACAAAATGACTCAAACCACAGCGATCGCATTTATTAGATGGCCCTTGTAGCCCCATTAAGTTTAACTTAAGGTTAATCATGGGCATCTGTGTATAGCCATAGGCGTGAAAGGTAAGTGCCTTTCATCCAGCAACGTGTAAGCTGACACAAGCAGCAGCTACTTGAACGCTAATATAACTTCTATATCTCTAACAGAGAGTCCATCCACCGCAGCACGATCGCTTTCCTCTAAGCTTTTGTCGCTTTGAAAATCATCATGTACCGCACGTGCCACAACCGGCGTTGCTTCGTAATAAAGCTGCGAATTGGTCTGCATCAGAGATTCTAAACGCTTCCGAACTAGCTTACGGCGACGTTCAGCTTCACCAAGCTCTTCTTTTTCTATTTCAACACTCATGTTATTGGCTTTCTATAGTGATAGTGATGGAGAAATGCTAGCAAGTTTGTCAACAGTACCGAATAGAGGTCATCGGCTGTCTTTATAGCAGCTAGCTCGCAAGGTTGGGGAATACAACGTACTCCCCTGTGATACTGCTAGGCGTCGTCTGAAGTCTGCTCTATATCCATTAATACGCGGACTCTATTTATTTAGACTGGTTCTGCCGTCTCAGGACGCCAGATCAATATCGACTCTTGGCCCAACGACAACAACGTGCTTACCACACACATCCAATGTGAATCTGTCCTCAAAGTGTAGTAAGTGCATGGCTATTTGTTGTGCTAGATCGCAAGAAGCTCTTAACCACCTTGTCACAAGATCTGATCCTGAGGGAACCTGCAAGCAGAAAAATATTAGAAATATATCTCTGCTATGCATTCAATACACTTTTTTCGCCCTGCTACGCCTTTTGCCAATGCTACCGATGACTGGCCTGCACCTAATGACAAGTCGCAATCCCTACTTCACAAAACGGGTTTTGGAAGCTTGGCTATCACCACGTGCTTGGTTGCTGTCATCTCATTATTTCACAGCGATGACATCTTAGCTCAGGAGAAAAAAGCCACTCACCAGATGACAACACCCTCTCTTACTAGCAATATCTCTGAGATAGAATTCGAGCCGGTAGACATTGGCGAGTCCGCAAAAAAGCAGTTTGTTTTGACTAACAACGCACTGACAATAGATAACGAAATTCGTATTGACACTATCTATTTACACGAAGTAGACGAACGTCTTTTTACAACGAATTTTAAAGGCCCTGTAACATTGAAAGGGGGGGATTCACATGCCATAGAGGTCACTTTCAAACCGAAAAAAGCAGGTCAAACAATAGGGACGCTGTTCATAACTCATACAGGCCAAGGCGGCGTTAGTGTTTACACACTAGATGGCTCAGCTACCGGCACCAATGACGAAGCACAATCACCCATTTCAACTAGTAGCCTTAACATTCAAAAAAAGGCTGTAACCAAAAATGCCATTGGATTTGGGAAGAGTAAGCTCTCTGGATTTTCCAATGTCAAACCAACATCATTACAGTTTGGTCCAGACGACAAACTCTATGTGGCTGATATGTTCGGCGTCATTAAGGTTTACACCGTAAACAGAACTGGCGCAAACGCTTATAGCGTACAAAATGTTGAGTCCATTAACTTGGTTCGCAACATTCTTAATCACAACGACGACGGAACACCCAACTACTCAATTGTTAATCGTTTAGTCACAGGCATAACCGTCGTTGGCACGGCGGCTAATCCAATCATTTTTGTGGCATCGAGCGACCCTCGTATTGGCGGTGGAGCATCTCACACAGAGACATACCTCGACACTAACTCCGGCGTTATATCTAAACTGACGAAACAGAATGGTACGTGGCAAAAACTCGACATCGTTAGAGGTTTATCACGATCGGAAGAGAATCATCACGTTAACGGCCTTCATTTAGATGAAGCCAGCAATATGCTTTACGTATCTGCCGGAGGCAACACCAATCAAGGCGCTACATCACACAATTTCGCATCTCTTCCTGAGTATGCATTGAGCGCAGCGATTTTATCGATTGACTTAACCGCCATTGGAAGCACGACCTACGATCTTCCCACACTAAATGACGAAACTCGTGCCGGTGTGAATGATGCCAATGATCCATTCGGTGGAAACGATGGTTTAAACCAAGCGAAGCTAGTTCCAGGCGGACCCGTGCAAGTCTATGCACCTGGTTTTCGAAACGCCTACGACATTGAAGTGACTAGCAAGGGACACATGTTCACCATTGATAACGGACCCAACAGTGGTTGGGGCGGCACGCCGGTAAACGGAGGGTCAACGGGTGTTTGTACCAATGGCGTTACCGAGCCAGGATCTACCTTTTTCGACGGGCTGCATTTGATTACTGGACAAGGCTACTACGGTGGTCATGCCAATCCAACACGCGGTAACAATAGCAATACGTTCAACACCTCCAACCCACAGTCGCCTGTCTCAGTTAGCAACCCCATAGAGTGCGACTATAGAGGAACAGGCTCGAACGGTTCAATGGTAAGTTTTGGAACCTCGGTCAATGGTCTTATCGAATACCAAGGCTCAAACCATAGTAATGAGTTAAGCGGTGATCTTCTCGCCGCAGCTTTTGACAATACAATTTACCGAATGCAACTCAATGATGCAGGCACTGGCGTAGTCTCAAAAACCGCCCTATTCTCGAACGTGGGAACCATACCACTCGATGTCACCGCGCTAGGCGATGATGAAATTTTCCCCGGCACCATCTGGGTAGCCGATTTTGTTGATCAAAGTATTTATGTTTTCGAACCCTCTGACTACTCCAGCACAGGGGCATCAGGTGGAGGTGAGTGCGATAATTTGCAAGACGAAGCAGACAGAGATGCTGATGGTTTCTCTAACAGCGATGAATTAGCAAACAATACAAACCCTTGCTCCGCAGCAGACGTACCTAGTGATGTAGACGGTGACTTTGTTTCTGACCTAGTTGACACAGACGACGACAACGATGGTCTTGTTGACCTAGACGACCCCTTCCCGCTCGACAGCACCAATGGTCGTGATACAGATATTCCACTGTCATACAACTGGGAAAACAATAGCTCGCCAGCTGGCTACCTATTCAACTTAGGCTTCTCTGGCCTCATGAACAATGGGTCCACCGATTATCTTGATCAATACAGCCAGGACCAATTAACTGCAGGTGGTGCGGCTGGCGTATTTACCATTGACAACATTCAAGCTGGGGACCCGATCAATGCATTGAACACGCAATCATTCGCGTTTCAGTTTGGTGTTGATGCTACTCCCACGACGAAAGAGTTTTCAGTGCACACGCGAATACTCTCGCCCTTCTCTGGTCTGACGCCAGAACCTAATCAATCTATGGGTTTTTATATTGGCACAGGAGATCAAGACAACTACATAAAACTTGTGGTGGATTCTTCCAGCAGCACAGGTGGCTTGCAGTTTGGCGCTGAACGTAATGGCGTGTACGAATGGGTTGAGAGTATTCCCCTTCAAGTCACTAACGCAGAATCTATAGATTTAGTATTAACGGTAAACCCAGAAACCCAAGTTGTTAAAGCTAGCTACCAACTCAATTACGGCGGCAGCTTCCAATCGGTAGTAGAGATATCCCCCACAACGACCATACCGACTAGCTGGTTATCTGGCTCAACTGGGCTCGCTGTTGGCATCATTGCAACTTCCTATGGGGCAACACCGTTCAGTGCCACTTGGGATTTTATGGACGTCTACTACACCGATGACGTCACCGGCATGCTCAACGATGACCCAATCGGGGAATGCCCTACGTCGATTAGCATAGACGATACCGGACACGGAATAGCCGCCATGGACAATGCTGTTGGCGATGGCTGGATTTTATGGTCCGAGCAAAATCTGTTTACCCGATTTACCCCCACACCGTTTCCCGACAACGCACAACATTTTATCGCTGTAAAAAATGTCGATGGCCAATGGTTTTATGACAACAATGGCGAGCTGTCCAAGTTTGCACCCCATTCCAATGACTGCTTAGTCGCCGCGGTGGATTTTACCAACGACACCGTTTCTCTACTTAAAGGCAGCAAATACGTTGTTAACGGGATTGACGCAGGATACGACTCAGGCGATTTATCTATTGTTGTTAATCGCTGGGCAAACGTATACAACTCCGGAGAGTTCGCCGTTGATGGCACGAGTATTTCACAAGCCAGCGATGAAGTGACTCCAACAGATCCTGTCGATACGACACCCACTTCGTCAGCCTATTGCCCAGCTCAAATGCCATTGGGCAATATGGCGAGCGGGATAGCCGCAATGGATCAAGCGGTTGGTACCGGCTGGGTATTATGGACAGAGCAAAGCGTATTCGACCGCTTTACCACCCCTCCACATCCAAACAACGCTGAGCATTTGATCACTGTTCGATATCAAGATGGTCAATGGAAGTTCGATAACAATGGCGGCTTGGTTGCATTCACACCAGCGGCGACTGATTGCTTAGTTGCGAGCGTTAACTTTTCAACAGATACTGTTTCGTTACTGAAAGGTAGCAACAGTGTTGTTAATGGCATTGCCTCTGGTTATACAAGCGGGGATCTTTCCATCACTGCAAACGTATGGAGCGGTTTTAACAACCTTGGCGAGTTTGGTGTTCAAGGCTCGTTGATTGAAAATGATATTGAGACGGAGCCTACTGACCCAGTTGAGCCTACTGACCCAGTTGAGCCTACTGATCCGGTTGAACCTACTGATCCGGTTGAGCCTAAAGCTTTATCAGAATGTCCAGTGACCATTGACGTGGGCGCGACGGGTCATGGAATAGCGGCGATGGACAACGCGGTTGGTGAGGGCTGGATTTTATGGTCTGAGCAAAATCTGTTTAGCCGATTTAGTCCTTCGCCCTTCCCAGATAATGCACAGCATTTTATCGCTGTGAAGAACGTCGATGGCCAGTGGGTTTATGACAACAACGGCGGATTGTATGAGTTCACACCCCACACGAGTGACTGCTTAGTTGCGGCGGTAAATTTCTCAAGCGACACAGTACGTCTACTACAAGGTAGCGACGAGCTCATAGCAGGTATCGATGCTGGATACGCATCAGGTGACTTATCAATCGTTGCCAATCGCTGGGCCAACGTGTTCAACTCTGGAGAGTTCGGCGTTGATGGCACGAGCATTTCACAAACCAGCGATGAAGAGACTCCAACAGACCCTGGTGAGACTACAACAACACCCACCTCCTCCGCTTATTGCCCTGCACAAATGCCATTGGGAAATGTAGCGAGTGGCATAGCAGCTATGGATCAAGCAGTCGGAACTGGCTGGGTATTGTGGTCAGAGCAAAGCGTGTTTGATCGTTTTAGCGCACCACCGCATCCAAACAATGCTGAGCACTTGATTACAGTCCGATACGAGAGCGGTCAGTGGAAGTATGACAACAATGGCGGCTTGGTTGCATTCACACCCACAACGACTGATTGTCTGGTAGCGATCGTTAATTTTTCGACCGACACGGTATCTCTATTAGAAGGCACTAATAGCATGGTTAACGGTATTGCTTCTGGCTATACAAGCGGAGACTTATCTATCACAGCAAACATGTGGAGCGGCTTCAATAACGCGGGTGAGTTTGGTATACAAGGCTCGTTGATTAAAAGCGAGGGCGGTACTGAAACAGAGCCAACGGAACCTGAGCCAACAGATCCAGAACCGACAGAGCCTGAGCCAACCACACCTGAGCCTACAGATCCGGAACCGACAGAGCCTGAGCCAACTACACCTGAGCCTACAGATCCAGAGCCGACAGAGCCTGAGCCAACTACACCTGAGCCGACAGAGCCTGAGCCGACGACACCTGTACCAACAGATTCTGCCTCAACATGCCCAGCAACTATGAACTTAGGATCATTGGGCTACGGAATTGCAGCAGACGATAACGCCACGGGTGAGGGTTGGATCATGTGGTCAGAAGAGAACGTGTTTACTCGCTTTGCACAAGCTCCATTGGCCGGTAATGCTCAACAGCTAATCGCTGTGAAATACACTGACGGTCAATGGGCCTACGACAACAACGGCGGCTTAGTTAATTTTGAGCCTTCAGCGAATGACTGCTTGCTTGCATCAGTCAATTTTGAAACTGATTCAATATCACTACTTCACGGTGAGAACGAGTTAATCAACGGTATTGGTGCTGGGTATCAATCAGGAGACCTGCAGATTACAGCTAACCGTTGGGCAGGTTGGCCAAATGACGGGGAGTTTGGTATTGCGGGCACTTCCCTGTCTACAACCGCTGACTAACCGTGCACCTCTCTCGTTGCTCAGTACCTAAAAGACAACATCGAGCCAGCGTATTGCTGGCTCAGCATCGGTGAACAGAACCAAGGAGTGGATTAGTTTGTCAGATTGAGTATTGTTGGCCAGCGGTACTTCAACAATTTCTGTGAGAACAAACCAAAGACAAGACAACGGTTTTTTAATTATCCAAAGCCCCTGCAGCGATCCAATCTCGCACCATTTGGTTACCCGTTGTCCCAGCAGACATAGAATTACCGCTGATGCCTGGAGCATTCTCCATTTTTTGTAATAGATAGCTATTGTCAGGGTCAAAAGGAATTACTAACACAGCACCCTCTTGACGCCAGCTAAATTGCTGAAGAAGATTGCCGTACGCATTACCAGCCGTCAGGTCTAGGTCCGCTCTCGGAGTGCTGTCATGACAGCCGTCACAGCCAGGGCCAAACACATCTCTTTCTATCATGCTAAAGGTAGGTGCAACAACGAGATCACTGACAAGCGGGTCTGTTCCTGCAATGAGCTCATCAAGGTTATTGACAGTATCGTTGTCGTCATCCCATTGCATACTCTCAAACTGAGCCGCAGTAATTTGAATTGTCTCAGAATCATTAATACCGGTTCTAAATATTGCCTCATAACTGCCTAAGGTAATGTCACCGTTACGATCATTAAAAAAGACTTCTAGTCGGTTTTCAGTATCGGTAGGAAAGTCATCAGACGTAGCCCAAGACTCATCAACCACCCAGCCCGCGGTTAAGTCTTTATCTCCCCACACAACCCGAATTTGTAGCTCATTAGATTGATAAGCAGGCACCGTGATATCAAAATTAACACGTGTAGTGGCTGGCACTTCAGGTTGCTCAGGCACCGCAGGAATTGCGCGTCCTGCTGGGTAAGAATTTCGAACCAAATAAACGACGTTGTTGCGTTTATTCAGCAAGTACATCTCACCCAATGGACCTTGCCCAATACGCACATCAACTCGGCCACTTCCATCGTAGCTTCCCGTTGATTGCAACAGCTCAAGCATAGTGATGGATGAGGCTTCGGTACTAGCGTTGCCATCATGATCAAACAAGACACTGGCTTGGTAGGTTTGTGCCATTGTTAAATCGTTAGGTTCGCCGTCAGTTTGACTGCCCAAAATACTGTTTACAGATGAGTGATAAATATTTCCAGAGTTAACAAAATCTATATAGAAAAATTCACCATCGAGCTCAGAACCGTTGTCGGATGAAAAGCCACCACCAAGAGACTGGCCAACAAAGTTCGCCCCTAATGCTCCGGTATGTCCAACCTGGGCAACAGGATAGATGAAACCATTAATAGCATCATCAGACGGCAATGCGGTGACACCATTAGCCAGTGCACCTGAATTTAGATGAACAAATGCACCTTCACGCTCAGACCAACCATAGTTACCACCCTTTTCAACTAAATTCACTTCTTCAATATTGTCGTGACCAGCCTCGGTGGCGATCAAACTACCGTCCGGTAAAAATGCTAAGTGATGGGGGTTGCGATGACCAAGTGAGTACACTTCATCAGGCAAACTAGCATTACCGACAAATGGATTGCTTATCGGAACACTGTAACTATTAGTACCGCTCTGCAAAGGATTAATACGCAGGATTTTACCTAAAGCATCGTTTCCTTCTCCACCGGCAACTGCAGATCCTTCGGCACTTCCATCACCATGGGCGACATACAGAAGCCCGTAGTCTTCTTGACCAGTTTGTGCGTAAGGATTAAACGCTATCTGCTTTATCGGATGATCGTACTCGGGAATGCCTACGCGAAACAGCTCACGATAACTATTCGTATCAACAACGAATGTACCGGGGTTAACACTCCATTCCACTAGAACACTATCAGCCCCTACGCCAGAGTCATCTGATAAGTACGTATAGTCAGCAGGATTAGCAGGACGATCTTGCAGCATAGACACATACAACTTACCGTTGCTATTGAAGTCAGGGTGAAAAGCAAAACCCCGTACCCCGCCGTGCCAAGGGTTGTCAATATTCACAGCTAAACCCGTTGAGCTCTGAGTAGCATCCGCAATATCAAACCAAAACTTAACCTCACGCCCCGTTATTTCATAAATGCGACCATCTTGCTCATTGGATACAAACAGGCGCTCGCCGGTGTATTCCATATCATTCCAACGTGCAGGACGACCACTGTCTGCCAAGGGCATTTCGACAAAGGCCATAACTTCCAATTCAACACTGGATGCAATGGGCGCGAAAGGCCAAGTGACCTGACCTGCAGAATCTGTTTCTGGATCTTGTGCACTACCGGTAGTAACAACCGAACTATCGTCTGTCGTCAAAGAGTTATCAGTGCCCGCACCTGCGCCCGCACCTGAGGAGCCACCGCAAGAGGCCAACAACAAGCTGCCCAGTACGAGGCCTATATTGGAATAAAAGCGACTGGGCAAAATATTACCCTGAGCCAGAGGACGGTTAGGTTGTTGTGACATAATGTTGATTCATGATCGGTGGACGGTTCGAACTTACGCGAGTGCCCCCCGCTCTAGGGGAACTTGCTTCATTGTTAACACTTGTACACAGATATTCATCGCAACAGCCACGTGGTTGAGTGCATCGATGCGCACCTCAACGCTAACGCTTATCAAGTCATACCTTTCAATTCTATGACAGTGATTTCACATCGAGTACCCAACCGCATAATAGGTCCCCAAGTACCTGTTCCCTGCGACACAAACAAATGACTAGCAGCTTCTTTGAATAGACCCGCGACATAGCGATAGCGGGTTCTAACCAACAAACCAAAGGGCCAAACTTGTCCCTTGTGCGTGTGACCAGACAACGTCAAGTCAATACCGTGTACTTTTGCGGCATCCCACAAATCAGGCTGGTGGTAAAGCAATACAGA
>CALKLO010000115.1 GCA_937991945.1 uncultured Granulosicoccus sp. | reverse complement strand
CGCGTAAAAGGCAGGGCGAGTATCTCTATTGAGCCTGAATTACTTGAACTCTTCACTCTAAGCGACATGCCACCGGCAACTGTCATGTTAATCAACGTTGAAAGCGCCTATGTGCAAAACGCTCGTGCTATAAGAGCCGCAGCACTATGGAATGACAAGCTTCACGTCTCGCCGTCGGATCTCCCCACGATCGAGGAATTGTACAATTCAGTACCCTGAAACCCGCTGAAATACGTTTCGCTGTACCCTTTTTTGCCGCACCTATTGCCCGACGGATACCCCCATGTTGAAAGAATCGGTCATCGAAATACACCGCAACATCAACCTGCCCATTGCCGCAGCTATTGGACTACCCAATGCGCTGTACACCAGTGACCAGGGATTCATTGATGATCGTGACAAAGTGATGGCACCTTCTTGGGCTTGCATTGGTTTCGTTGACGACTTGCCTGAACCCAACTTTGTGTTTCCGGTCGATTTTATGGGTTTGCCATTACTCATCACCCGTGACAACAATAACGACATTCGTGTTTTTCACAATGTCTGTAGTCACCGAGGCATGCACTTAGCCGATGTTCCTTGCCGAACCAACGGCCTTGTCCGATGTCCTTACCACAGCTGGACTTATCAGCTTGATGGCCAACTTCGAGGCACACCACACGTAGGCGGATTCGGTGTGCATGAGCACGATGATTTTGACAAATCAGCCAGCAACTTACGGGCAATTCGTTGCGAAGTCTGGTTAGGCTGTGTATTCGTTAATTTGTCAGGTACCGCCGATGACTTTTTACATTATGTCGCGCCACTGACTCGCCAATTCGATGAGTTGTGCACGCTTAATGAGCGCGAACGGTTTATCTCAAATTCAAACGCGGGACGCACCCAGCTGACGGTTAAATCAAATTGGAAACTGGCTGTTGAAAACTACCTAGAGTCGTATCACTTACCCACAGTGCATCCAGAGCTGAATCGTATTTCACCGCTGCAAGAACACTTCTCTTTGGATTACTTCGATCAAGGAGCTGGGCAAGGTAGCTCAAATTATCAACGATTGAATATCGATGACGTCGAACTCCCGCGCCTTGCCGGCTGGCCTGAAGAGCAAATGAATAAAGCGTTATACCCAACGCTCTACCCCAATACGCTTATCGGTATACACGCTGATCATTTGTTTATCATGATGCTGCAGCCAATCAATAAAGATGAGACTGTAGAGCACGTTCGTATTAGCTATGTTGGCGAAGAGGCACTCAGTGATACCTACTCTGGGCACCATGACGCCATGCTATCTAATTGGAGCAACGTGTTTAGCGAAGATATTTTCGCGGTAGAGCGTATGCAAAAAGGCCGATCCTCCCCGGGTTATACTGGTGGCAAGTTTGCGCCTTCTATGGATGAACCCACCGTTCATTTTCATCGTTGGATTGCCCAACGCTTACTCAACGCCGCTGACATGGGAGACAGCTAGCATGCGATACCTTGAAGGTGCCCCACCCGATCCCGACATCCCTTACGGTGAGTCGATGCACGACATGCTAACGCTGACAATGGTGCTATCCATCATCATCGGTATATGTCTTTATGCTGCCGGTAAACACGGCAACATCATGTGGATGAAAGCCTGGAGTCTGGGCCTAATCGTGCTCAGCATTGCCTACCTTATTGCGGACAAACTAGGCTACATCTAACGCCTATAAAATACAGTACAAAGCAAGACGTCACTTGCAAGCTAGGCCTTGGACGATCACAATGAATACGACTTCAGCCTATTCATGTGAGGAATCCATTATGAAAAAAGCCCTACATTTACGTCTAGCCGCCACACTCGCATGCATTAGTGCATTCGCTGTCAGCACACCAACAATGGCCAGTGACTTACCCGACCTTCAAGGCATGGAAGTCGTTGTCGTCACAGAAAATGCCTACCCTCCCCTGCAGTTCGTCAACCCCAAAACAGGTGACGCAATAGGTTGGGAATACGACGCAATGGCTGAACTTTCCAAACGCCTTAATTTCACACTGGTGATAGAAAACTCCAGTTGGGACGCGATGATTCCAGCGGTGAGTCAAGCACAATACGACATAGGCATGACAGGCATAACGATACGAGATGATCGACGTGAAAAAGTCGATTTCTCTGACGCCTATATGCGCTCAGAAATGTTCATGCTAGTTAGAGCTGATGAAACGCGCTTCGCTTCTGGGCCTGAGTTTGCCGCTATAGAAGACGGCTTGGTCGGTGCCCAGGCAGGCACAACGCCTTTCTACACAGCCGTGTACGAGGTACTTGACGGAAACGAACAAAACCCACGCATCACCTTGTTCGAAACTTTTGGTGCATCGATCCAAGCGTTGCGCACAGGTGATGTAGACCTCGTGCTTACAGATGGAACCGCAGGCGCAGGTTACGTGGATGCAAACCCAGGTGTGTTCAAACTCGTTGGGGAAGCCATGGGCGCCGAAGACTTCGGTTTTATATTCCCAAAAGGCTCCGAATTGGTACCCGCCATTAACAGCGGTATTGCTAGCATGAAAGCAGATGGCACTCTCGACAAGCTGAACACGAAGTGGTTTCTAGAATATAAAATAGGACAATAGTTCCTAGTCGTCCCACAACGGTGGATGCTAACAACGTGTCCACCGTTAGGTAAAACATAGAGACTTACCATGGGACAGAAAACTCAAAACCCAGACAACAGTGATGCAACTGACTTTCCTTGGTGGTTAGTTCTGACCTTGTGTATTGGTGCTTGGTTGGGCTACCAGATCATCAGCGACGAGCTCTACTCTGAAGTATTTGCAATTCTCTATAAAGGCATCAGTGTCACAGCATTCGTCACCGTCACCGCATTCTCTCTAGCCTGCGTACTCGGACTGTTACTCGCAGCGAGTGTGCTATCCCCTTATATCGTTTTACGCCAGATAGCGCGATTTTATATCGAGGTGATGCGCGGCATCCCTATACTCGTACTGCTTTTTTACATCGCCTTTGTCGGCGCACCTGCCATTGTTGCTTCTATCAACTATGTGTTTGGTGCATGGCTGGATACGCCGATGCGAACGCGAGACTTTCCTCTGATATGGCGAGCCATCATCGCACTTACCTTGGGCTATTCAGCCTTCATCGCTGAAGTGTTCAGAGCTGGAATTCAGGCTGTGAGCCTAGGGCAAAAGGAAGCCGCACTGTCTTTGGGTTTGACTCCCATTAACCGGTTTATTTACGTCACCTTCCCTCAAGCATTCCGCACTATTTTGCCCCCACTAGGCAACGACTTTATTGCCATGATCAAAGACTCCGCTCTGGTGTCCGTGCTGGGTGTGGCAGACATTACTCAATTGGGGAAAATTTACGCTGCAGGGTCGTTTCGGTTTATGGAGACTTACAACATCGTTGCGTATATCTATCTGCTAGTGACATTGTTGTTATCACTGGCTCTACGCCGGCTGGAAAAGCATTTACGACGCACGCCTGTCCAAGACGCTGACAGATGAGCAGCTCAGACAAGCAAGAATAATGGTTGCAAACTGGCTAGTGGCGCCAGAGTCGAGCGGTACCTCAGTACCCGGCTTGAAGCTAAGGTAGCTTTAGCGCACGACGTTTAGAGCGTTCTTTCTCAGCCTCTGGGACAGTATCACCGACACCCCAAGTGATCTGTAAGCCGACCCCTTCACGAAGCACACCTGGCTTTACAGCGCGGGTGTCGAATTGGTTTGCGTGGTACTGAACTCTTAGCAAGCCCGCCATCATGCTCTCTTGGCAATGATGCCCGACTGTAAAGACGCGGCGATGCTTATACACACGCAGAGAACCAAACTCTTTATTGAGTAAACGACGCAACAAAGCGTTAACTTCTGTTGTGACATCGTTTGGAAATTCTTTGGCGATTCTGTCTATGTCGTCGACACCGACTGTCGCAATACAAACGAGTTTTTGTCGTATCGACAGTAGACTGGCACTTGCGCGGAATTCTAAAGGTTGCAGCACTTTGCGCTGCGTTGGCTTCTTGAGTAGTCGCGCAATATCGACTACTTCAGCAGAACCTTTTGTGTCGTGTTGACTGCTCAAGAATGATTTCCAGGCTAACCTTATCAATCAGAAATTAGCGTACTCAAGATAAAAAACGAACATCTGAGCACCCTCGCGTCAGGACAGTTTACCCTGATAAATTTAGCTGCGGCAAGCAATCGAATCATTTCGTGACATAGTCATTTTATTGTCGCGCCACAACCGACTCATGTCATATATTTGTCGAGTATGGCAGCAAGTTCAGGTCTGTTGTCTCGCACTTCATCATGCGTTAACCCTTCAAGAGAATGAGGAAACTTCAGCCACCTATCTGTCTCATGTAAATAATAATCTGGAGCATGGCCAGTTAAGTTACGAGTTGGCTTGTAATACGGAACGGCAACACGAATGTCGTGTGGAGCATTGCGACGCGTTTTATCTCTAAGCGTATCGATAATGGCTTGCACGCTCTTGCCGGTGTCGTAAACATCATCAACAATAAGCAAGCGGTCTTCTGCACTAATTTTTCTAACCAGGTAGTTCATGCTGTAAACCTGCACACGACTTGCCTGCTGGTCTATGGCCCGATACGAAGATGTCCGCACGGTTATGTGGTCTGAGTGTATTCCACGATAAGCGAGCAGCTCCTGCACTGCTATTCCCATAGGTGCGCCACCACGCCATACAGCCACAATAAAGCTTGGGCGAAAGCCACTGCGATACACCTGCGCTGCCAACTTGAACGAATCTTCCAGCAACTGTTGTGCATCTAAATACAGTTTTTCACTCATAGAACCAGTACCTATTTAAATGTCGCAGGCGTATGCACCTGATTGACCACCACTATATTGCAGATAGTCTAGTTGGACCGAGTTTCAACGCCACAGCACACTAGCCGGATAGTCTACCGTGTCCGGGATTGCCTGAGTTTGCAATTAACACTATGCGATTCGGTCTTATCACCCATGATTTGCCATGCCAACTGGCAAGTAGGTACACTTCTCCGCATTCCCATTGACGAAGCACTCATAGTGACTGTCGCACAGCGAAAAACATTCGTAACTGAAACTGAACTCCTTCACGATGCCTACAAATTGGGCGTGCAGATTGCTCAAAGTGGGTTCCGCCCTACTTTCATCGTTGGCCTTTGGCGAGGCGGGAGCGCCGCCGGCATAGCGGTTCAAGAGTGCTTG
This sequence comes from uncultured Granulosicoccus sp., assembly GCA_937991945.1. Taxonomy (GTDB): domain Bacteria; phylum Pseudomonadota; class Gammaproteobacteria; order Granulosicoccales; family Granulosicoccaceae; genus Granulosicoccus. The sequence goes on along the minus strand of CALKLO010000115.1, from coordinate 28,166 downwards.
CAATATCTGGATATCCCAACCGATCATATTGCCATCAGAACCTCCTACCGAGGGTTAGCCAGCTATCAGCAAATGGTGGACAACCCAGAGACAGAAATACGCATACACGGTACCCAGTATTTATTGGACACGCTGAGCCATGATGATTCATTGCTTATCGTTGATGACGTGTTCAGTTCAGGTTTGACCACCAGCGCGGTCATTAACCGCCTAACATCTAGACTAAAAAACAATATGCCCAAGGATGTCCGTATAGCGGTGCCTTGGTATAAACCGTTATACAACCGAACCACACTCACGCCCGACTTCTACGTCAACAAAACAGACGACTGGTTGGTAATGCCGTACGAGCTAAGTGGCCTAACTTTTGCGGAAATAGCAGAGAACAAGCCCTGGATGCTTCCGATTCTTAAAAGTTTAGACGACGTCAATCCGACATGAGTGATGCACTTCCATTATTTTTAAAAGGCCTCGCTATGGGGGCCGCCAATGTCATACCCGGTGTATCTGGCGGCACTATTGCTCTGATCACAGGTATTTACGAGCGTCTTATCAATGCGATCAAGCAGTGCGACCTACGGGCGGCAAAGTTACTTTTTACAGGTGATCTGAAAGGCTTCTGGGCGCACATTGATGGGCGCTGGCTGACTATCCTAATGGCAGGTATAGCCATCAGTATTGTCTCGTTAGCCAAGCTATTCGAATACCTTTTAGAACACCATGAACGCTTCACTATGGCGTTCTTTTTCGGACTAATTGTCTTATCGATTGTGTATGTGGCGCGACGCGTCACTGTCTGGAATGCGAGTACGCTGATGTCCTTACTCGTGGGCATCGTCATCGCTGTGGGAATTGCCATGCTGGCACCCGCGTCAGAAAATGATCAAACTTTTTATGTCTTTCTATGCGGCGTGCTCGCTATTAGCAGCATGATACTGCCAGGCTTATCCGGCTCTTTCGTACTGATATTAATGGGCAACTACGCTTTAGTACTCGGTGCTATAAGCTCGCTTGCATTTACTATCTTGATACCGTTGGCCATTGGCTGTGCATTCGGGCTTGTCGCGTTTTCCCACGTTATATCGTGGATATACAAACGCTGCCCTAATCAAACGTTAGCCTTAATGACAGGATTCGTTGTCGGTTCGTTAGTCGTCATATGGCCTTGGAAAACGGCCATTACCAAAGTGGTAGAACGCGTAGGTAAGCCTCCCAAAGAGGTGATCACCAGCTATGAGTGGTTCACACCTCAACTACAGGATCCAAACACTTGGATCGCCGTAGGGCTGATGGTTTTAGGTGCCTTGGCTATCGCCCTGATGGAACGCGTAGCTGGTGAACCCAAAGAGTAAGCATTACATTAAGGTGAGCTAAAGCACTATCGGTTTTCGATAGTGTTCCCGCTCACCTGAGCTAGACCAGGCTTCAAGCCCACGGTGTTATCCAGCAGTTGGTTGTCGCGGATAATTACCGACGAATTAAGTGTGCTTCCCTCATTAACAAAGATGCCCCACGCATCGTGATTCTGGACGATGTTGTTACTGATGAGCATAGTGCTTACTGATTCTCGACCCGGTATGGCTATTTCAATGCCACTAACACCAGAACCGAACGTGGATTGCACAAAACAATTCTCACAGTAGCCATCAGCTATTACGTTGTCTCGAATAGTGACACCCGATGCTTGCGCGATGTACACCTGACCACCCCCTGTAAAACCTGAACCGTAACGCGGCGCAACCTGCCACTGGCCACGCCAATGGTTACGTCGAAACTCATTGTTGCTGATGATATTGGTGCTCACCGAAGAACCTGTGACCCCGAGTAACGCTAAACCGTTAGTTTGGTTATCGTGAAACGTTGAGTTCTGAATCTTTATATTCGTAGAGGCTCTTTCGTCGTGACCGATATACATGCCCAGAACACCGGAATTTTGAAGCGTGCTGTTGGTAAATTCGAAACCGTTTACTTCCTGAACGTAGACAACATAGCTTTTGCCATTGCTGATAGTAACGTCGTCTAGCTTGATATTCGAGGAGGTTTTAATATGCAGCATTCGCGGGCATCCATCATCCACCACACACGGTGCTACGCTTGCGTCATCATCTAGTGACCAGTTTTGCAGGGTTATATTTTCAGAGCGGGTAATATCAAGCAAGCTGCATTGACGCTGACCACCCTCTCTAAGTAATTCGTGGCCATTACCCAGTATTGTCAAACCCGATACGTTATCAAAGCGCATTAACGCACCACCTGTTGGGCAGCAATTGGCACTGGTACAACGCAAATCAGCCTGAATATTGATTCGATCAATGCCTTGAGCTGCATCGGTACAACCACTTAAGTCTGCTAACGAACGAACAACACAGTCGCCTTGCTGGATAGAACTACTAGTGACTGTCTCAGTGGGCTCCTCCACTGACACCGCTGGCGGCGGTGGCGCTGACTCAACCACCTCAGCGGCCGTTATGCTGGGTGTTGTGGTGCTACTTTCAACCCCAGTCGCTACTGGCTCGACAGCCACAAACGAAGACTCGGTGCTAGGGTCTGACTCGACCATTGTTTGCAAGGTAGTGGCTGCGACTTCACGTATCTGTCCATCAAATTCAGACGGAACAAACACCACGCTGTACGACTCATCGCCTAATTGCGAGTCATCAGACAGAGGACGTAGCTCGAATTGGTGCTGAATATCACTAACTAAACCTTCCTTAAACAGACTCGACGTATCGAATACACCCAACGATAATCCGTTATGAAATATCTCTACGCTGACGCTATCCGAACCCGCCCGTTGCCAGAACAATTCGATCGCTGAATCAGAATAGGCAAGTAGTGTCACATTCGCTATCTGGTTACTGGGGGTAGACGTCGTACTCGCAGGCAGTACTTCTCTTACCGGCAATTGAAAATTAGCACTGCTAAAAGACACCGTTGTTGGATCAGATAGCGTCTCGTCAGCGTCTATGGACCTGATTTCAAACTGATGAAATAGTGCAGGATCAAGATCATCCATAAAATAACTGTCTGCATCTAATGTGGAAATAATGCGACCGTTATAAGAGACTTGAATGAGTTCAGCAGCCTCCCTGTTCCATTGAAGTTCCGCAGCTGTTGATGAATAAATCAACGCACGTACATCGGAAGGAGCCGTGTCAGCAAAGGCGTTAACATGATATATGTTACATATCAAAGCCAATAATACTGAGCTTACAGAAAGCGCGCGTTTGAGTACTTTATTCACAGATATCAACAAAAAATTATACGTGTGCGAACAGTGCCACCGCAGAACACAGGTTACAAGTGAACATCAATTAATCTAACGCGCTGTCCGTTTGGTCTAACTACTGCAAATTGAGAGCTACTTCACTTGAGTGCTTAGTCGTGATCGACAAAAAACACCATCAACGCCAGCTCAGTCTCAAAATTTGGCTGCTCCCGATTGTCATTATTTTTTCAGGGTGTAACTCATCTAATTCTGATTTTCCAACACCTGCGCCTGCCGTCGGCGGTCCAGTGAGCATTCCTGAGCCAATCTCATCAATTGACGATTACCCCGAAGCCGTTCTCGAAAGGGAAGCCATTGTTTTAAGCGAGCCCCTCGACCCAACCGTTACCCGCGTCTTCTTGCCAAACTCAAATGCAGAAAGCGCCACGGGTGCTGGCCAAATTTCAACGAGTAACCCATTTCCAGGTTTGTCAGTAACCGGAAATTGTTATTACCGAGATACACAACTCTCTGCCGCCAACGGGCAATGGCGTTATGAGCTAGCACCCGGCTGCTCGGTGACTTATGTGGGGGAATCTGCATCATCGGCTGCGTACACCGCTGAACACGCTATTGCAGTCGATGTAGACGTACACAATTCATCAAGCGCAACTGCAGACCTTTTGGTAGAAATCATATCCGTTCAGCAAGACAATTCGTCCGTTGCACTGCGTGCAAAAAATGTGTTTCTTAACGCGAACAATGCACGCTGGCATTCAGCACAAGTCGTATCTAGCTTTGGTGAACACGCAGCCTATGCAGGCTTACCGCTGGGCGTACGAATTACTAACCTGAGCACAGATGCTACAGCCTCAGTGGACAATATCAGCTTAAACCTATTTGCTCCTAGTAATAACAATGACATCGTGTTTGTTAATGACTGGGATGCTCACTGCGATCAACTCTGGGCAGGGCGTCATTTTTGGTCTAACAGAATGCAAGACTGGCACCTATCGGGACAACGATTAGAAACACGTGCACCCAACAAGTACCGACCTCAACGAACCACCCACCGAATTACCAGTGTCATGTCCAGTGCCCCAGCGCCATTTACGCTAGCGGTGGACACCGGTTTCGTAGAACAATCCAGTGCCAATGCTTACAGTGGTTTTTTAATCGGCGCTGGTGGAAAAATGGACTATCGCTCGGCAGCGCTAGTGCACAATCGCCACGGACATAATGGAGGGTTAATAGCGGGAATAAATCACAATGGGCAAGTATTCTTCCGAGACAATGACGTTGACAATAGGTATCTGGCTGTAGGTGAAACGAGCACCGTAAGCGCTGCGGGAATTAGACTGCAACTAGATGGCTATTACGACGATAACGGCTCGTACACGTTAAATCTATTTGCCATCGATACTGAAAGCGTTGTGGTTAGCTCAACGACGACTCAGATAGACCCCGCTAAACTACTCGGTAACATCGCGCTAGTATCAACGGCAGGTGAGTCAGATACATCGCATTGGTTTGACAACTGGATAGGCGCTGGGCCAAAACTAAGAGAACTACCCAACAGGCAATTAGGGCCTGTTCTATTCTCAAGCTATACAGTAAACACTGACACTCTAACCCTCAACGCACAGTACCCTCCTCTGTGTACCGACAATATAGAAGCCCCTACGTTAGAGGTTTTACAGCAAGGGAGTTGGAACGTGGTTGCGAGTAGCGTTATCGATCCTGTTTCCTACACGGCTCGCTTTGTCGTTAACAACTGGGATGCTTCAGAGTCACATCAGTATCGTGTTGTCACACAAAGAAGCCAAACTCAAACACCCCCTAGCTACTTTAGCGGCATTGTGAAAAGAGACCCGACAGATGAATCAGAAGTCATTATTGGACTGTATAACTGTCGCCCAGGAATTATTGATAGCGCGGAAGAAGGCTGGATACAGCAGAACTTTACTAAGCCATTCACATGGACTCGAGATCGCATAGTTTTTCCACATGAAGAGCTTATTACTAATTCTATGCAACACAACCCGCATGTAGTGGCATTTGTTGGTGATCAAATTTACGAATTCGACCCTAACGGTTTAGTCGAAAGAGAGCTACCGGATCTCATGAGCGACTATCTGTGGAAATGGTATCAATTTGGTTGGTCTGCACGAGAGCTCATGCGCAACACACCCTCTTTCATTTTGCCAGACGATCATGATGTTTTCCAAGGTAACCTTTGGGGGCAAAATGGCGTTCAAGCAGAGAATGAAGAAGATGGTGGGTACGTATACCCAGCCGAATTTATCAATATGGTGCAGCGCACCCAAACAGGTAGCCTACCTGACCCTGTAGACGGTACCGATGTAGAACAAGGCATTGGGGTGTACTTCACTCAGCTCAATGTGGGAGGCGTCGGACTCGCCATACTAGAAGATCGAAAATTTAAATCAGGACCTTTCAGCCCCATAGAAGATCAACAGTTGTTAGGTGCAAGGCAGTCACAATTTCTAGAAAACTGGGCCAGTGACTGGACCGCACAAACAATGAAAATTGCCGTGTCTCAATCCCCTTTTAGCCAGAGTACAACTCACTCCGGAAAACACTTCAACAAATTGGAAAGAGACTGGGATTCTAACGGGTGGCCAACATCTGGCAGAGACGCAGCGGTTACACAGCTCAGAAAAGCTTACGCCCCGCATATCAGTGGTGATCAGCATTTGGGCATGTCGTTACAACACGGCATCGATGAACCAAACGATGCAGTTTATTCTTTTGCAGGCCCAGCAATGATGAATATTTTTCCTCGTATTTGGGATCCGAATAATCCGGGCAGTGGTTCTGGTGATGCTACGCTCAGCACGTTGGGAGAACACCAAGATGTCCATGGCAATCTTATTACCGTTAAGGCCGTGGCAAATCCTTTGGTGTATTTCGAAGAAACACCAGCAGGCACGCTGCCCTCCAAAAACGATCTGGGCATAGGCTACGGAATCATAAAGGTAGATAAACCAGCGCGACGGTATGTATTCGAAGCATGGCCAGCCAACACCGTTCCATCAACTCCAAATGCCACGCCTTACCCAAATTGGCCAATAACATTTGATCAAACCGACAACGACGGTCGTATTCCGGCTGGTTACTTAACCACTCGAGTCGCAGCCGTCAGTGAGCCAATAGTGCGTGTGTACGACGAATCTGACAACAGCTTGGTTTATGCCCGTAGGTATCCAACGTCCACGATTGAGCTTCCTGTCTATGATAGCCAACGGAGCTATCGAGTGGAACTACTCGATGATGATGGGTACTTCGAACAATTCGACGCTCAAACGGTGACTCAGTAGGCCCTCTATACCGATCCTTCAACAAGCCCAGCGAGAATCCATTCATCGGGTGTTCAAATGTGCAAAGAATCAGTAAGTGATGCTGTTTTCGAACGTTGCACCATGAATTTCTTTCTGTTTGGCCGTAAAGTAAGTAATGAAACTGAAATACCAACTGTTTATCGTGTTGCTGCTGGCGAGCGCAACGCTCATAGCCTCACTTTACGCGTTCAATAGTTGGAGCTTTTCGCGTGGATTTATCAACTACATCAACCAGTCACACACGAATTCTCTAGAGTCGCTGTCTGTCACGTTAGCAGAGGCTTACTCAGAGAATGAAAACTGGGATTGGATTCAGGGCAATGAGGATCAATGGCGCCGAATTAGCGGGCTAGCCTTGCGTGGTACCAATGGACCTCGGGATCGCCGAGACACAGCGAGACCACCGGCCGGTGAACAACAAAGAGACACTGGTCGAGGCGCAAATAAAAACGGGCCTGGTCGTGATCGAAATAAAGGCCCTACGCCCGTACTCCTATTGGCGGATGAAGACAAAAATGTCATCGCAGGCCATAACCGGTTGAATAAAGATCTAGCTTGGTTCGATGTGACCTACGACGATGACGTTATCGGTTTCATTGGTTACCCGAGTTACGACGGCCTACCCGGTCAGCTAGAACAGGTTTTCTCTGACCAGCAAACAAATAGTCTGGCTTGGGCATCTCTGCTCATGGCTGCTATCTCGGCGGTACTGGCAGCGCTTATCGCCTCTCGTATTGTTAAGCCTGTTTTAACCGTGAGTGGCGCTGTTGCCGAAATAAGTCGCGGAGATTTTGATCACCGCGTTGAAACCACTCGTCGGGACGAGCTCGGTGACTTATCTCGCGACGTAAATCACTTGGCTCACACACTTGAGCAAAGCCGAACCGCTCGGCGAAAATGGATTGCAGAGATCTCCCATGAACTGCGCACGCCCGTTGCCATACTTCAAGGTGAAATCGAAGCCATCGAAGACGGTATTCGTCCATTTGATGCGACATCGCTAAGCTCACTCCAAACTGAAACCATTCGACTCAGCCGATTGATTCAGGATTTACACGATTTGTCTTTGTCAGACCTCGGCGCTTTGGAGTATCACATGTCTCCAATGGCTCTTTTGCCTCTTCTCACGGAAAGAATTGCATCCGTAGATGCGCAGCGCTCTGAGACTGGCATTTCCATAACGCTTACTCCAGATACAAGCAATGCTCAAATTCTGGGTGACACACAGCGTCTGGGCCAGTTGCTGGATAACCTTCTGCAAAACTCGTTTCGCTACACTGACCCCAATGGGCAAATAGAAATCACTCTCAATCGGTATCAGCGTAACCTGCGAATCTTATGGAATGATTCAGGCCCAGGGTTGGCTGACGAAGATCTGCCCATGCTGTTCGATCCTTTATTTCGCGCAGAGCAATCTAGGAACCGAAATAACGGTGGGGCTGGATTAGGCCTAGCTATTGTCGAAAAAATCGTCATGGCTCATAGAGGCTCCATATCAGCAAGTCACTCCGACTTAGGCGGCTTGCAACTCGACATCCGTATCCCTTTAAACGATTCAAAGAAACCTATAGCCCCATGATTATTTCTATCGTTGAAGATGAGCAAAAATTAGCAACTCTATTGCAAGATTACTTGCAAAATGAAGGTTACGAGACCCGTATCCATACCGACGGAACTGAGGCACTCGAAAGTCTGACTCATACCCCAACCGACCTTGTGCTACTCGATTTGATGTTGCCAGGCACGGACGGCATGACTATCTGTACAGAGCTTCGTAAGACCAGCGATGTCCCTGTCATCATGCTTACAGCTAAGGCGCAAGAGATTGATCGCCTGCTAGGTTTAGAAGTCGGTGCCGACGATTACATTTGTAAACCCTTCAGCCCAAGAGAAGTTGTTGCCAGAGTTAAAGCGGTGCTCAGGCGTGCTAGTAGTTCCGCAGCAGACGTTGAACCAAGCGTCACGTCTAGCCCAGAGACACCAAGCTTCGTGTTTGATCCAGACACAGCTTCGGTAACAATCGAAAATGAAACATGTGCCCTAACAGCTGTCGAACTCAGATTGCTAGGTGTGATGCACGAGCGGCCTGGACAAATATTTAATCGCGCTCAATTAATGCGACGTATGTACGAGGACAACCGAATCGTTAGTGACAGAACCATTGATAGTCACGTTAAAAAACTTCGTCAAAAAATGGAAACGGTGGATCAATCAACCTCGTACATTCATTCTGTTTACGGCATAGGCTACAAGTTCGAAATTATTAAAAATTCGTAGCATAGAGACATAGTTAACGGCAATTTGCACTTTTCGACCACCAATTACGCATTTCTTACACAATACTTACACGATTTATTCCGATGATAGGTACTCACACCGAGAAACTGAATTGAAACAGGCTCTCGGCGCATATCATTAGGTTATCAAAGGATAATATTATGAAATCTTCTACTCTTAAGACGCGCGTACTTCCTGTTCTGATTGGTTCTATTTTGTCTTTTTCAGCTGTCGCTGCAATGCCTGCGCTACAAGACACAAATGGCGATGGCGTAATCAGCGCTGATGAAATTGCAGTCATTCGTGACGCTGCTAGAGCCGAAAACCTCGCAGCTTTTGATGCAGATGGCAATGGCGAACTTTCTAGAACTGAACGCCGCGCTATGAAAGACGCACGACACGATGCAGCGCTTTTAGAATTTGATACAGACGGCGACGGTGAGCTCTCTAAAGATGAGAGAAGTGCTTCACGTGAGGCTCGTAAGGCAGCTGTTGAACTACAGCTGGACGTTAACCAAGACGGTGTAGTCTCAGATGAAGAGCGAGCTGGCTTCGACGCTTTACAAGCAGATCGTGACGATAAGAAAGGCAAGAAGCAAGCAAAAGGCAAACGCCATGGTAAAGGTCACGACCATGCAGACGAGACAGCACAAGAAGAGGTTTAGTGCTTGAAAGTAATCAACAATTGCTGAGGAAAGAGGCAGTAAAAGCCTTCACTTCCTCCGCTTTTTTTACTTAACGTACGTATCTATCCTCCTTTTTAGAGCGATACACCAAGGCCGCTAAGATCAAACCAAGCAATACGGTTAGGTAGGCCATCGGACGAGCTGTTCCATCATGCAACAAACTGATCACGACCGCTGCCAAACCGGCAGTGGTCTGCTCAATACCATTTAGCATGGCAGAAGCTGAGCCCGTATTACGATCAATGGAACGCAACGCCCTACTCGGGGCAACGGCAAACAACGGCCCTAAGCCAAAGGCCAAGATCACATAACCACCGGTCAATGTTGACGCTTTCATAAAGCCGCCGAGAATAATTATCGTAATGGCGGTGGATCCCAACACAATGATGAGCACGCCTAAAGCCATTAAATTAAACGGCTCCCAGCGATCTGCAAGTTGCGACGCCAGCACACTACCAAAAAAGAACGCCAGCACCATAGATGCTTGGTAAAAACCAAACACATTGGCAGGTATGCCCAAAATATCGATGAAGACAAAGGGTGCTGCTGTTACGAAAACAAATAGCATTCCCAGACACACGCCTAACATGGCGGAATGAACCAGAAAATCAGAATTTTTCAGTAGCTCTTGGTAGCGACTGACAATATTGGCCATTTTCAACGCGGTAAAATCCGGTTGTTTTGATTCTGGGAGCATGCGAACAACGGTCCACAAAGCCACCAACGCCATTGCACTGATCACCCAGAAGTTAGCTTGCCATCCCCAAGTGACGTGAATATATCCGCCTAGTATCGGAGCCATCGCTGGCGTTATCGCTATAACCATCCCAAGTAAGGCTAGAGCTTTCACCTGTTGCTTTTCAGTAAACAGGTCTTTGATAATCGCTAGCCCAACCACCGCTTCCGCTGCAGCGGCAATGCCCAGAAATATTCGCGCAACGATCAGTTGATCGATAGTTTGGGCCGCAGCACAAGCAAGGCTTAAAAGAGCGACTGCTGACAGCGACACAATGAGCACAGGTTTGCGACCATAGCGATCGGATAAAGGGCCGTGCAGGAGCTGTGCAAGACCAAAAGCCAACACATTGAGACTGATGGTCAACCCCACTTTAGTCGCCGTCGTATCGAACCAACGGACAAGGTCGGGCATGCTGGGGCTATACATATCAGTGGAGCTAATACTAACGCTTGAGCTCAACACTAAAATGCCGACAACCAAGCCAATACTGGGAACGACAGAGCTTGGAGCCGGCGCGGCAGAATGTGCCATTTGAGTACTATCAGATTTAAACAGAGGGCGCACAATGTACGCCCAATGGCATTACATGGCTAGTGCTTTTTCAATCACAACCGAGGACCAGGCACCTTCAGGCTCTTTGCTGATAACAGGATCAGATCCACCCGTAAGCAACGTTTGTACGGTTCGCTCATAGTCAGCCACATTCAAAGACCCATCACTGCCTTCTGTCAGCTTGTTGATTTCACGAACCATGCGACGTTGGTGCTTTTCGGTTTGTGCACCACTAGCATCGTTTTCTAGCACGATGTCTGCAGCTTCATCAGGGTTAGCCCGAGCATATTCCCAGCCTTTCATACTGGCAGCAACGAAACGCGCCATTTTATCAACGAAGGCATCATCACCTAGGTTTTTCTCTAGCACATACAAACCATCTTCCATCGTGGAGACGCCTTGGTCTTCATATTTGAAGACAACCAGTTGGTCTTCAGGTATGCCGGCATCAATAACCTGCCAGTACTCGTTATAAGTCATTGTAGATATGCAGTCGGCTTGCTTTTGCAACAACGGATCGACGTTGAAACCTTGCTTTAGTACCGTGACACCGTCTTCGCCACCTTCGGTTGATATACCCAGTGATGACATCCAACTTAAGAATGGATACTCATTACCAAAAAACCAAACACCTAAGGTTCTGCCTTTAAAGTCTTCAGGTGAGGTTATACCAGTCTCCTTACGGCATGTGAGCATCATTCCAGAGCGTTTAAAGGGCTGGGCGATGTTCACTAAAGGCACACCTTTCTCGCGGCTGGCTAGAGCAGACGGCATCCAATCAACGATAACGTCAGCGCCACCACCCACAATAACTTGGGGAGGTGCAATATCAGGCCCGCCTGGCTTAATAGTCACATTGAGATCAGCATCGTCGTAGAAACCTTTGTCTTGAGCCACGTAGTAGCCAGCGAATTGCCCTTGCGTTACCCACTTTAATTGCAAGGTGACATCGTCAGCAGCTACAGCACTCAGCGAGGCGCTACCCAGAACTGTGCCGATAACCGCAAGCCCTGCTCCTCGTATCAGATTTTTCATGCAACTTTCTCCTAAAAGTATTCGGAGTATTTAACTCCGGTTGGATGGATGCCAAAAGGTAAACACCCTTTCTGTCAGTGCAATAGCACCATAAAACAATGAGCCTGCTACCGCTGCAACCGCGATTTCAGCCCAAACCATATCCACGTTCATTCGACCCACTTCCGTGGAAATTCTAAAACCCATGCCCACCGTTGGGGTACCAAAAAACTCAGCCACAATGGCGCCAATCATGGCTAAGGTAGAGTTTATCTTTAATGCGTTGAATATGAACGGCAAGGCCTCAGGCAGGCGAAGCTTAAAAAGACTTTGCCAATACCCAGCCGCATACGTTTTCATCAGATCATGCTGCATAGCTCCAGCCGCAGATAATCCCGCTACTGTATTCACCAACATGGGAAAGAAAGTCATGATAATGACAACGGCAGCTTTTGAGGGCCAATCAAAACCAAACCACATGACCATAATAGGTGCGACACCAACAATGGGCAGCGCCGATACTAAGTTGCCAATAGGCAGCAAGCCTCGCTGTAAAAATGGCGAGCGGTCTATGAGTATGGCAATGATAAATCCGGCCCCACAGCCCAGTGCATAACCAATCAAAACGGCTTTAAGAAAGGTTTGCTGAAAGTCTGCCCATAAAATATGCGGTGACTCTACGAAGCGTTCAGCGATAAGACTGGGTGCTGGCAACAACACTTGTGGGACATTAAAACCCCGTGTTAGCAACTCCCATAGAATTAACAGCCAAACACCAAACAAGACAGGAATAAGTATGTTCAGTGCAGTAGCGTATATACGTGACAACGTTTTGATGGCTGCCAGTTGTTCAACACACATCCATGCCAGTAGCCACGAGGCGATGACTTGAAACCAAAACCCTTGCGCAGGGTTATCGACCGCATCAACAAAACTCAGAAGCACGTAGGCTGTGAACAATGACCCTAAGCCTGTAAGCGCAGCTGTCAATAATCGCGAATGCTTTATGCTCCTATACGCACTCACACTGAGTAGCGCTAAACACAAGCCAAGCAACAAGCGGCCTTCCGTTACAAGACTGAGTAAGCCAAATACACCTGCACCAACAAGTAAAAGGCGCTCCATAAAACGGTATCGGACAGCAGTCACTGCCCCCTTCTCTAGCGCACGATGAATAATCTCTGGATTTGCGCTAGCCATTTAGTGGGCTCCCGATGGGGTGCTTTGTGCTAAGCCCATACGTCGGTTAACCCAGTCACCAATAATGCCGACAAGCATGACGAGTGTTGCCGCTATTATGGAGGCCACGACCAATGCCGACCAAATTTGAATCGTTTGGCCATAATACGACCCTGCAAGCAACCTCGCGCCCAGCCCTGCTACCGCACCAGTGGGCAGCTCGGCCACGATGGCTCCCACCAATGACGTTGCTACCGCAATTTTCATACTCGTAAATAGATACGGCAACGATGTCGGTAATCGAAGTTTGAAAAATGTTTGCGCTGCAGATGCATGGTAGGTACGCATCAGATCCAAATAGCTTCTGTCGGGAGAATTCAAGCCTTTCACCATGCCGACCACAACGGGAAAAAAGCTTAAATACATAGAGATAAACGCCTTAGGCAATAACCCTTGCACACCAATGGCATTCAGCACAACGATGATCATTGGCGCAATAGCCAATATGGGAATTGTTTGTGACGCGATAATCCAAGGCATCAAACTTTTGTTCAAGGCCTCGTTATAAACAATAGCTACCGCCAATACAATTCCAAGCACCGTACCCATGAAAAATCCCAACATGGAAGAGGACAGCGTTATACCTGCGTGGTAAACCAGGCTGCGCTTGGAGGTGACTTTTTTCTTAAATGTCGTGTTGATAACTTCTGTTACCACTTGATGAGGCGCAGGTAAGACCGGACGCTCCTGTTGCAGGGTATTTCGTATCATTGTCATTGTGGACGGCGTTGTACCCGACCGCTCTGCAACACTTTTTTCCCACGGTAAATTCATCACCACCGTAAATGAGTACCAAACAACAATGATGGCAAACGCAACTAACATGACAGGGAAAAAGGAGGACTTATTCATACTTCCCACACCTGTCTATGATTACTAAGAGCACTGGACACCAACCATTCGTATCGGTTGTCATGCAACCTCATCATAACTGTGGCCTGCTCTGAGCCCATCTCGAACACGATTTGCCAATGCTAGGAACTCAGGTGTTTCGCGTATGGAAAGCTCTCGATCACGAGGCAAGTCACTGTCAATAATGTCGTAAATTCGCCCTGGTCTTGGCGACATGACTACAATTCGATTAGACAAGTAAACCGCTTCCGGTATGGAATGCGTGACAAACACTATCGTCTTATTGGTCTGTGCCCAAAGCTTTAACAGTTGCTCATTGAGATGGTCACGCACAATCTCGTCTAAGGCTCCAAACGGTTCGTCCATAAGCAACAGGTCTGGTTCAACGGCCAGTGCCCTAGCAATAGAGACTCGCTGTTGCATACCACCCGACAGTTGCCAAGGATATTTTTTCTCAAAACCCGCTAGATCAACCAGCTCCATATTGCGTTGAACACGTTCGCGAATGAGCTTACCTTTCAAGCCCATAATTTCTAGCGGCAGTGCAATATTTTTAGCGATTGTGCGCCACGGATACAACGACGCCGCTTGAAACACATAACCATACGCTCTGGCTAGTCGAGCTTCATGCGGCGACATTCCGTTTACATCGATACTGCCTGCGGTTGCCTGCTCTAGATCTGCAATGACTCGCAGAAGCGTTGTCTTGCCACAACCAGAGGGACCTATGAATGAGACAAAATCACCCCGGTTGATGGAAAGATCAATATCACTTAACGCGTGGACGTCACCGTCGTTGCTTGGAAACGTCAACGATAATTTATCGATATTGATGACGGCGTCGTTAGGGTGTTGCTTGTCGCTCACTAGACTAGACACCTGCCGGCATTTTTGAAGGATCACGCATAACCGGGTGTGGAGCTGTTAACTCTTTCCATTGTGACAAAGCTCGATTGACTGCAGGGTAGGCATCACGCGGAACAAAACGGCCATGCCCTTCTTCGGAATTCACGTCATCTTCTGTAACGACTAACTGCCCACGCGTTAATGTATATCGAGGCAAGCCCGTAAGCTCAAATCCCTCGAACACGTTGTAGTCAATAGCCGATTGCTGTGTTGCAGCCGAGATGGTTTTCGTACGCTTAGGATCCCAGACTACGATGTCTGCATCAGAGCCTTCCAAAATGGCGCCTTTCTTCGGATACATATTGAGAATTTTGGCAATATTGGTGGACGTAACCGCTACAAATTCGTTCATGGTCAAACGACCTGTGTTTACGCCTCTTGACCAAAGCACAGGAAGTCGATCTTCAAGGCCGCCAGTGCCATTGGGAATCTTTGTAAAGTCCCCAAGCCCCATACGCTTTTGATCGGTTGAAAAAGCACAGTGATCCGTTGCAACAACTTGTAGGCTGCCAGCAGCCAACCCTGCCCACAAAGAATCTTGATGCACAGCACTTCTGAAAGGCGGTGACATCACTCGACGGGCGGCATGATCCCAGTCTGGGTTAGCGTATTCAGATTCATCCAATGTTAAGTGCTGCACTAATGGCTCACCAAACACACGCTTACCGTTTTGCCTAGAGCGTCGAATAGCTTCATGGGCCTCTTCACACGAAACATGCACAACATACAAAGGCACACCAGCCATATCGGCAATCATGATGGCGCGGTTCACCGCCTCGCCTTCTACCTGTGGAGGCCTTGAATACGCGTGCGCTTCCGGTCCACTGTTACCTTCAGCCATTAAACTTTGTTGCAGTTGTGCAACCACATCTCCGTTTTCGGCATGCACCATAGGCATGGCTCCCAATGCCGAGCAGCGTTGGAACGACGAATACATTTCCTCATCGTTGACCATCAAGGCGCCTTTGTAGGCCATGAAGTGTTTAAACGTATTGATACCGCCATCCACCACAGCAGACATCTCTTCAAATACCTGTTTGTCCCACCATGTGATTGCCATATGAAACGAGAAATCACAGGATGCCTTGGAGGTCTTGTTATCCCACATCTGGCGGGCTTCGAGCAGTGATTGTCCGGGTGCTGGTAAACAGAAATCGACAACCATTGTCGTGCCACCTGACAAAGCGGCACGAGTTCCAGATTCAAAGTCATCGGTTGAATAGGTGCCCATGAACGGCATTTCTAGGTGCGTATGTGGATCAATGCCACCAGGCATAACGAAACACCCCGTTGCGTCTAGCGTTTCATCACCACTGAGGTTTTGACCGATCTCAACAATAACGCCGTTTTCGATTTTGACATCGGCCTCGTAGCTACGATCAGCGGTAACGACTGTACCGCCTTTAATCACCTTGCTCATGGTCTCTCCTATTCTTTATAAAACGTATTCGTGTAACTCTCAGTCAACTATTACAGCTGTTTCAACGACAGCATGAAACAACACGTTAGTCCCAGCAGCGGCCCAATCCGGTGATATATCTTCTGCCTCGTTGTGAGACAAGCCATCAACGCATGGACACATAACCATAGAGGTTGGAGCAACGCGGTTTATCCAGCAGGCATCGTGACCTGCACCTGATACTAAGTCTCGATGGCTATAGCCTAAGCGCTCCGCAGCCGCCCGCACAGCAGTGACGCAACCATGATCGAATTCAACCGGATCAAACCCACCGACTTCTTCAATAGAATGCTGTAACCCAATGCCTTCAGAAATCTCTCTAACACCTTGACGAAAACGCGTTTCCATATCGGTGATGACATCTTTTTCTGGGTGACGAAAATCCACGGTAAAAACCACTTTGCCCGGAATTATGTTTCGAGAATTTGGGTATACATCGCAATGCCCTATTGCACCTACAGCGTTCGGTGCATGACTCAAAGCAATCTCATTCACTAGCTCTGTCATGCGAGCCATACCTAATCCTGCGTTTACACGCATAGGCATCGGAGTAGAACCCGTGTGACTCTCCCGACCAATCAACGTGACTTCAAGCCATTTCAAACCTTGGCCGTGTGTAACAACACCAATGTCTTTGTTTTCATTTTCTAGGATGGGGCCCTGCTCTATGTGCAATTCGAAAAACGCATGCATTTTCCGAGCGCCAACTTCTTCGTCACCTAGGTATCCAACACGCTTAAGCTCATCACCGAGCGTCTTACCTTCCGCATCTTCACGAGCATAAGCCCAATCAAGCGTATGACGGCCTGCGAATACACCAGACGCCACCATGGCAGGCGCAAAGCGAGTGCCCTCCTCGTTTGTGAAGTTCACAACGACGATGGGGTGTTTGGTCTTGATATTCATATCGTTCAACTGACGAATGATTTCTAGACCGCCTAAGACACCAAGCACGCCATCGTACTTGCCACCTGTCGGTTGCGTATCTAAATGACTTCCCACATAAACGGGCAGTGCATCTGGATCGGTGCCCTCACGACGAGCAAACATAGTGCCCATCTTATCCAGCCCCATAGTCATGCCCGCATCGGTACACCAACGCTCAAACAATCGACGCCCCTCAGCGTCTTCATCCGTCAAGGTTTGTCGATTGTTTCCTCCAGCGATTCCAGGTCCAATTTTTGCCATTTCCATCAGTGAGTCCCAAAGGCGCTCGCTGTTGATTCGCATATTGCTGGTAATCGCCATGTCCTACTCTCGTTAAGTTACAAGGAAATTTATTGGATAACAGACTTGGATTAAGTCGGGAACGTAAAAACAGCTCCTTGCTTAATACCTGTTGGCCAACGACTCGTTATCGTCTTTAAGCGTGTATAGAAGTGAACACCTTCGGGACCATAGATAGAATGATCACCAAACAATGAACGCTTCCAACCACCAAAGCTATGATAAGCAACGGGCACAGGAAGAGGCACATTGATACCGACCATACCGACTTGAATACTGTTAGAAAATGAACGAGCTGTATCGCCATCTCTAGTGAATATGGCGGTACCGTTGCCATACTCATGATCGTTTATCATGTTGACAGCCTCATCGTAATTCGCGGCTCTAACGACAGCGAGTACTGGCCCAAAGATTTCTTCTTGGTAGATCCGCATGTCAGTGGTGACCTTGTCAAACAAGGTGCCGCCCATGAAGTAGCCGTTTTCGTAACCTTGCAAAGTAATATTGCGCCCATCAACGACCAAGTCAGCACCCGCTTCAACACCTGAATCAACTAGAGCGGTAATACGCGTCTTAGCATCAGCAGTAATAACGGGCCCCATCTCAGCATCAGGATCATCTGAAGGACCGATGCGCAGAGCTTCAACTCTTGGGCGCAACGCTTCGACTAATCGACCGGCTGTCTCTTCACCGACAGGCACTGCGACAGAAATTGCCATGCAACGCTCACCTGCAGAACCGAAGCCTGCACCCATGAGTGCATCAACGGCTTGATCCATATCAGCATCAGGCATTACAACCATATGGTTCTTGGCGCCACCGAGTGCTTGAACCCGCTTACCAGCTTGCGTACCACGGTTGTAAACATATTCAGCGATAGGTGTTGAGCCGACAAAGCTGACGGCTTGCACCTGAGGGTTATCCAACAATGCATCCACCGCTTCCTTATCACCGTGTACAACATTCAACACACCTTCAGGCAAGCCGGCTTGGTGTAGTAAATCGGCAATCATCATGACCGACGAAGGGTCTCTTTCAGAAGGCTTTAAGACAAAGGTGTTACCGCAGGCAATGGCAACTGGATACATCCAAAGTGGCACCATGGCAGGAAAATTAAACGGTGTAATACCCACACAAACGCCTAACGCTTGTCGATCAGACCAAGAATCGATTTGTGGGCCAACGTTTCGAGAAAACTCACCTTTGAGTAACTGAGGAATGCCGCAGACAAACTCAACAACCTCACGACCTCGCTGTACTTCACCCAGTGCATCATCATGCGTTTTTCCGTGCTCTCGGGATATCTCCCGGGCAATGGCATCGGCATTTTTGATTAACAACTCGTTGAAACGGAACATAACTGCCGCACGTTTTAATGGTGGCAATGCAGACCAAGCTGGAAACGCCTCAGCAGCATTAGCAACGGCTGCATTGACCTCTTCGGCAGTACTTAGCCCAAGTTCATCAATGGCCTCTCCAGTAGCCGGGTTGTAAACCGGCTGCGAACGACCGCTTGTAGAGGCGACAAGTTTTCCGCCAATCAAATTGTTAATCATTTTTTAAAGGTCACCCAATTTCAGTACGACTTGTTATTAATTGCACGCTATCGTATCTTGACCATCTGGTCAACAATTGCGGACAACGATTTGACTCATTCAGAGCTTCCGAGAAAACGAACTCGAATTCAAGCGCAGAACGAAGCTCGAATCATACGCGCTGCTCTGGACGTTTTCTCGGCAAACGGCTACCGAGGAGCAACTGTTGATCAAATCGCTGAAGCATCGGGTATGTCAAAGGCCAATGTGCTCTATTACTTCAACAAAAAACAGGACATTTATACCGCTGTCTTGGAACAAACCCTCAGTATTTGGTTGAATCCTCTGGACGAACTCAACCCTTTAGGTGACCCTATTGAGGAACTGTGGAATTACGCATTGCTCAAATTGCGATTTTCTCAGCAAGAACCGTTGGCATCTCGCCTTTTCGCCAATGAGATACTGCAAGGCGCGCCGATTATTCGGCCCTTTCTGGAGAACGAGCTAAAACCGCTGGTGGTGGGTAAATGCCGAATAATTCAACAATGGATTGATGATGGAAAGCTCGCCCCCGTCGCCCCCTTACATCTGTTGTTTCTTATTTGGTCGTACACGCAACACTATGCCGACTTCGCCCCCCAGATTAAAGCGCTGGACATGGATGACGAACACACCTTGTTTAACGACGCACAAAACACCTTGAAGCTCATACTGACCCGTGGACTTGCACCTTAGCTTCGCAACGAACACCCCCGCCTCACAACATCAAGCATCTCATGATTGATCAAGCTGTCTCGTTCCCACCCATCGAAGGTGATCAGGCTCATACACTGATATTAGGTACGATGCCGGGTCAGGCCTCTCTGGGTGCGCAGCAATATTACGCGCACGCACGTAATGCGTTTTGGCCAATCATGCTGGCTATCATCGACAAGCAAGCCCCCTCCTTCGAAACTCCCAAAACGATGGGCTACGATGATCGCTGCCAGCATCTGCGTCTTCACGGATACGCCATTTGGGATGTCCTTGCCAGCTGTGAACGCCCTGGCAGCTTGGATAGCAATATCGTTAAAACTACTGAGCAAGCTAACGATATTGCAGGACTGGTAGGCAGACATCCAGAATTACAGCGCATCATTTGCAACGGAAAAACTGCCCAGCAACTATTCAAACGTCATGTCCAAGGGCAGCTGCCTCGCGCTAGCATTTTGCTAGACGAACCAACAACTCAGACGACTAACGACATACGCGTGTACTGTTTACCCTCTAGCAGCCCCGCTATGGCAAGTCTGACACTTGCACAGAAGCATCAACGTTGGGCTGAAGGGTTGTTGGGATGAGTCATCCAGCTTGCATACTTAGACGAAATAGGCAGATTAGTTCGTGTGTCTACGCCCTCTGTCAGTTGTTCCATCGAGATGCAATGCTCAACCGGACAAACGCTAACGCATAAGTTGCAACCCACGCACTCTTCGTTGATGACTTCAAATTTTCGCTGCCCATCAACCATAGAAGTAATGGCCTGGTGCGATGTATCTTCGCAAACGATATGGCAACGCCCACACTGAATACACAGGTCTTGATCAATAACGGCCTTGGTGATGTAGTTCAGGTTCAAATTCTGCCAATCCTTAACGTTTGGCGTCGCCTTCCCGACTATCTCACTGACCGTTTTATAACCACTCTCATCCATCCAATCGGATAAGCCTTGAGTCAGCTCGTCGATGATTCGAAAACCGTATGTCATAGCAGCCGTACAGACTTGTACATTGCTAGCACCCAGGCTTAAAAATTCAGCTGCATCACGCCACGTTGTTACCCCACCAATACCTGATATGGGTAGTCCGGCCGTTTCAGGGTCACGTGCTATCTCAGCCACCATGTTCAGTGCTATCGGCTTAACCGCCGGCCCACAATAACCACCATGAGACCCCCAACCATCGATGGATGGCTCTGGAGACATGGTTTCTAAGTTGACGCTTATGATGGAGCTGATGGTATTGATCAGCGATACCGCATCAGCACCACCGGCTTTGGCGGCTCTGGCAGGTGCTCTTATGTCTGAAATATTCGGAGTCAATTTAACAATGACGGGCATCTTTGTATGCTGCTTACACCACTCAGAAACCATTTGAATATATTCAGGCACCTGGCCCACCGCAGCTCCCATACCACGCTCAGACATTCCATGCGGACAACCGAAGTTGAGCTCGACGCCGTCAGCACCAGTGTCTTCAACTTTTTTTAGAATGTCCTTCCAGTTTTTCTCCTCACACGGAACCATCAGCGATACGACAATGGCTCTATCTGGCCAATCACGCTTTACGCGAGTAATTTCATCGAGGTTCGTTTGCAAAGGGCGGTCAGTGATCAGCTCAATATTATTTAAACCAATTAGAGTTCTATCACTGGAATAAATAGCGCCGTAGCGAGGTCCATTGACGTTAACCACATTGGGATCCTCTCCCAACGTCTTCCACACAACACCACCCCAACCTGCTTCAAAGGCTCTGACAACATTCAGCTCTTTGTCGGTTGGAGGTGCGGATGCTAACCAAAATGGGTTGGGTGATTTGATCCCTAAGAATTCACTGCGTAGATCAGCCATGTGCTTACCCCTTTAACATTGCGTGAATAGATTCAGCGGCAAGCTTGCCGTCCTGCACTGCCGCAACCGTAAGATCTTCACCGCCAACAATGCAATCACCGCCAGCCCATATTTTTTCATCCGAGGTGCGTCGCTGAGCATCAACATTGATACGCCCGTTGGAAAGCTCCATGAGCGCATCTCCATCCGCACCTTCAAACGCTTGCCCGATAGCTGACAAAACACGCTCACACGGCAAGATCACAGTCTCGCCAGTGGGACCGTATTTTCCATCAGCCTCTGCCATACAAGCGAATTCCACTCCTGATACGGCGCCGCTTTCTCCAACAACTTGAAGAGGCTGCAACCAAGTGCGAATAACAACGCCATTCACCTTGGCTAAATCTTGCTCAAACTGACTGGCGTTCATTCGTTCTTCACCACGGCGATAAACCAGAGTGACCTCGTCACTGCCTAACATTTTGGTTTGAACCGCAGCATCAATGGCAGTCATACCGCCGCCAATTACGATAGTGCGACGCGCAACGTCTATGGTGTTTAAGTCTTTGCACTGGCGCAGCTCTGCAATGAAATCCACCGCATCAACGACTCCATCAAGCTGTTCGCCATCAACGGCTAAGCTGTTCACCGCACCCAAGCCTATGCCAACAAAAACAGCATCGTAATCAGCCTTGAGCTGCTCTAGCGTCAATTGCTCACCCAGCCATTGATTGTTCTTAACAACGATGCCCCCGACAGACAAAATGTATTCCACTTCTGCTTGAGCAAAATCATCGACCGTTTTATAGGCTGCGATGCCGTACTCATTGAGACCACCTGACTTAGCGTTAGCATCGTAAATGTCCACCGTGTGACCGTGAAGCGCTAGCCGATGAGCACACGCTAAGCCTGCAGGCCCTGCCCCCACAACGGCGACTTTCGATCCTGTCGAGGCTGCTCGTTCAAACGGTTGCTTGCCTGTGGCCATTAAATGATCAGTGGCGTAGCGCTGAAGCTCACCAATGCGCACGGGATTGTCTTCTGCGGTATTGCGCACACAGGCTTGTTCACACAAAGTCTCTGTCGGGCAAACCCTGGCGCACATACCACCTAAAATATTTTCGTTAAAAATCGTCCGCGCAGAACCCTTAGGGTTATCGGTACTAATTTGGCGAATAAAGAGTGGAATGTCGATGCCGGTGGGGCAAGATGTTACGCAAGGCGCGTCGTAACAGAAATAGCATCGATCAGACTCTACACTCGCTTCATGCCGAGATAAGGGTGGATGCAGATCCTGTTGGAGCTGTTCAAAATTCCGATTCGCCATGCGCGAAGACTCCTTAAGCTACCGTTGGTATGCTCGGATTAAACCAATTTTTTTCCAAATGGTCAAATTTTAGTGAAAACCATGAAATCATCAGACAGCGACGACGCAGCCAGCAAGCGCCCCAGTAAAAATAATGAAGAGGCTCCGCGCTGGCTTGGGCAACTACCCTCACGCTTAGGGCAACAAATTGAATTTCTGATCGCCATTGACGCCCTAAAGTCGATTGAAAGAGCGAGTCGATTAGTCACAGGCGAACGGTTCGAGAATAGCGCTGAGCATTCATGGCATATCACCATGTTTGCCCGCATTCTGGCGGAACACGCCAATGAACCTGTTGATGTTGAACGGGTAATTTTCATGCTCATGGTTCATGACATCGTAGAAATAGATGCCGGGGATATGCCATTGCACGCCGTGCAAGACCCCGATATCCATGAGAAGGAACAGGCGGCAGCAACGCGCCTATTCGGCATGCTACCCAGCGACCAAGCAACGCTATTAAGACAATATTGGGATGAATTTGAGGCCGCTAACAGCGCTGACGCACGATTTGCCAAAGCGGTTGACAGAGTGCAACCCGTGTTACTAAATGCGCTTAATAAAGGCGGCACATGGCCAGACTTCAATGTCACCTTAGAGCAGGTACAAACGCGCTGCTCTCAAATATCTGTCGGCTCAGATGCCCTGTGGCAAATGGCTAATGCGATTTTTAACGAGGCCGCCCAGAACGGCTGGCTGAAAACAACTCCACCAACTGACTAGACATAACATCGGCTAACTGCGACACATCATGGATGGTGGTCGCCTTAGCGTAGTACTGCCGCACATCATGGCCAATACCCACAGCAACCAATTCAACCTCGTCTTGACGTTCAATTTGTGCAATGACGTGACGTAAGTGTTTTTCTAAAAAACGCCCTGGGTTGGTAGACAAGGTTGAATCATCTATGGGTGCACCATCAGAAATCATCATAAGAATTCTGCGTTGTTCGGTACGTTGCAATAAACGCGAATGCGCCCACTGCAAAGCCTCACCATCGATGTTTTCTTTCAACAGACCTTTACGCATCATCAAACCTAGATTACGTCTTGATTGACGCCACGGCGTGTCCGCAGACTTGTAGATGATATGACGCAAATCGTTAAGCCGACCAGGGTTAGGTGGATAACCTGCTGCCACCCATCGCTCACGCGCCTTACCGCCCTTCCAAGCACCCGTCGTAAAACCTAATATTTCTACACGTACACCACAGCGTTCTAGTGTTGCTGACAATATATCTGCGCACACCGCTGCGACTCGAATAGAACGACCGTGCATAGAGCCTGAGTTATCAAGCAATAGCGTTACAACCGTATCGCGAAACGGGGTTTCTGATTCCTGCTTAAACGTTAGCGGCATCATGGGTTCGGTTAGAACACGCGTTAAACGTGCCGTGTCTAACTGCCCTTCTTCCAAATCGAATTCCCACGATCGAGTTTGCTGAGCCATGAGAACGCGCTGCAATCGATTGGCAAATTTGCCAATGGAGCGCTGCAAATCACCCACATGAGAATCCAATGTTTGGCGCAGGCGAGTCAGCTCTTCTGAATCACAGAGATCTAATGGACGAATGACTTCGTCGAACTCTCGGGTATAGATGTGATAGTCGTTAACGGCACGACGACTCGCGTCGCTGGCGGTAGCTCGCCACTCACTGCCAGGGTTCTCAGAAGAACGCTCGGGCATATCATCATCAGGCTCAACCGTATCACTGGCCTCCTCTGCACTACCCTCATCATCAACTGTTTCAGACTCACCCTCATCTTGTAGTGAAGTACTGTCTGATTCACCGGCATCTGAATCATCTTCAGGGCTTTGAGATTCCTCTGGGTTGTCGTTCTCATCGCCGAAGTCTTCAGGGTTTTCAGCCTTCTCACCGTCGTCAATATCCAAAGAGCGTAACAACTGACCTAACGAACGAGCAAAGCTTGCCTGATCATCTAGCTTAAAATTAGCTTCCTGAAACTTCGTTGTTACATCACCGTCCAACCACGCTCGCCAATCTGATAACGCATTTTCAGCGCTAACCGGTAACGGACGATTGCCCAGTTGTTCTCGTAAAAACAACGTTAATGCATGATCAATTCCCAGACGCGGTTCCGGGGTTTCGCTCAAATCAATTACTGGTTTTCGGATTGTATCGAGCAACAACTTGTAGCGACCCTCTAAGGCTGCATCTAGGTTTCTACCAATGCCTTCAAATTCATTACTGCCCAACAACTCAACGCGAGCTTGTTCAGCCATGGCGTGCAATCGTTGCGATGTATCAGTTGCTGGTTGGTAACGAGCATGCGTTGAGGCATTGTGATGCTGCTTATGCAGTGCAATCGCATCACTTCTACCACGAGTCTGCAGTCGTTCAACTGCTGTTGCATCATCGGCTATTGCCGGCAACACCATGCCAGTGACTTCTTCTGCCTTTTCATCAAAAGTGATGTCGATGGAGGTGTCTTTAGCGATCGCGCGGGCACAGGCACCTGTTGATTGCCGGAAACCTGCACGAACTCCAAAGCCTTCGCTACCTTCTGGCGGACGTAACGTACCGTCGGGGCCGAGCAGACTATCTAAAGGCTTTACGTCACTAAAGCGTTGGTGCTTATCAGCTGTCAATGTCCTTCAGCTCCTCACCGAAAACACGCTGAAACAATTCAGCGATAAGAGCACGCTCTGCAGGGTCGCACTTGTTGACGAACGTCAACTCAAAAGACACACCGACGTCTTTAAAGAAGGTTAGATTTTGCGTCCAACTAATAACCGTTCTAGGACTCATCACGGTTGCTAGATCGCCATTGCGAAATGCATTTCGGGTAAGCCCTGCCAGCGATACCATTTGCCCAACCAACTTTTCACCTTCTGGGTTTTGCAAATGCGGTGCTTTGGCCAATACCACCCGGCACTCTTGCTCAGCGGGTAAATAGTTAAGTATGGTTGTGATGGACCAACGATCCATTTGTGCCTGATTGATTTGTTGCGTGCCGTGGTACAAACCGGTTGTATCACCCAAACCTACGGTATTGGCAGTAGCAAAAAATCGAAAGGCTGGATGCGGCTTTATCACGCGGCTTTGATCTAGTAGCGTCAGTTGTCCGGCGCTTTCTAACACACGCTGAATAACAAACATAACGTCAGGGCGACCTGCATCGTACTCATCGAAAACCAAAGCAACATTTCGCTGGTAAGCCCAAGGCAAGATACCTTCTTGAAACTCTGTAACCTGTTTTCCATCTTTTAATACGATGGCATCTTTACCAATTAGGTCGATTCTGCTGACATGACTGTCAAGGTTAATGCGCAAGCAAGGCCAATTAAGGCGTGCAGCGACCTGCTCTATATGTGTTGATTTACCCGTACCGTGAAAGCCGGAAATGAGCACACGCCAATCGTTACTAAAACCTGCCAGAATGGCCATGGTAGTGCGAAAATCGAATAAATACGTAGGATCAATATCAGGCACACGCTCTGTACGAGTCGAGTACGCAGGAACCTCTAAATCTATGTCTAAACCAAAAGCCTCTCGTACCGAAACCGTTGTATCGGGCATTGGAGCTGTGGCTAACGTGTCGTTTTGTGTCGAATCGAGCATGAATACAGTCAAATGGCATACAAAGACGTTATCCTACACGTCAAGCCGCCTGCATTTGCACACTGAGCGTGTGTCGCAGCATAAAAAATGAAAAAATTATTGCTAGATGTCACGAATGCTTTAAAAGTCCGTCAAATTTTATTCACTACGCAAGGTGTCAATAGTCCAGATATTGGTCAATGTTGATTCCACGTGAACATTAATTCAACGCCGGAAGCCATCCACTAAAATGGACAGTCTCGCAACATCATTCCAACGAAGACGCATTGGCATCATGGCCGAACTCCTCGGCGATGCGAGTTTGAGCCAAATGGTAAGTGCTGCGGTAAGTACGGCTGAGTCACACGGTTTCTCAACCTTGGTAGTCTCCTCCGGCACCAGCCAATATGAAGAGCGACAGGCTTGGGAGACCTTGAGCCGAAGCGACTGTGACGGTCTACTGATGACCTCAGAATTTCTCGACAACGAAACCCTAGCCCGGTTAATGAGCACACGCAAACACGTGGTGCTTGCCAACTTACACAACGTACACGTCGGCTCCATAGCAGCTGAGCATCTGATCAGCCAAGGTCATCGACAAATAGCTATGGTGACCGGCCCTGAACATCGGTTCAGCACGCAACATCGAATTGAAGGATTTTTAAAGCAAACTGAAAAGCCGCTATGGCGTAACGTCGCACTTGAAACGGTTGAAGCCCCCTTCTCATTCGAAGGCGGCGTGAATGCTATGAACATTTTACTGACCATGAAAATTCAGCCTACCGCTGTATTTTTTCATCACGACATCATGGCACTAGGTGCATTGTCGGTATGTAAGAAGCATGGCCTTAGAGTTCCAAACGACATCTCTATTTTAGGCTGCGGCAATGTCGAGTTAACGGAACGAAGTACTCCTACTTTGTCATCCGTTAATTTACCGCTAAAAGAGCTAGGCAGTTTTGCAGCAACTAGACTCATCAATCAAATTAACGGTGTGCAGGTTGCTCCTTCTAAAGAATCAGAAGCATCACGCTTGGTTGCAACGATAAAACCTGGCGCTAGCGTTCGAGACATCACCAAAACTATGGTACCCGGTGCCGGCGCGGACAGCTTGGTGAGTATTCGCGAACGCGACTGCCTTCAATGGGCTGCCAAAGGTAAAACGTCTTGGGAGATGAGCCAAATACTGGGCATCAGCGAAAGCACTATTATTTATCATTTACGCAACGCAACCAAAAAGCTAGATGCTGCAAATCGAATGCATGCTGTCGCTAAAGCACTCAAAGCAGACCTCATAGAGATCTAAAGCTCGCTCTCTTTAGCGCGCAGCGCTGCGTGCATATCATCACAACAAGTGCCTTTTTATAGGCATAAAAAAAGGCGCTCAATGAGCGCCTTTTTTCTAACCTAAGGTATTACGAATTACTTCGCAGCCTTACGCTCTTGAGCTTCCTTGATGACAACATCAGCAACGTTCTTCGGACACTGACTGTAGTGACTGAATTCCATTGAGAATTGACCACGACCTGAAGTCATTGTACGAAGGTCACCGATGTAACCAAACATCTCTGACAATGGTACGTCTGCCTTGATT
>CALKLO010000114.1 GCA_937991945.1 uncultured Granulosicoccus sp. | reverse complement strand
CACAGTATACTCTTCAGACACCCACACTGATGGATCCGAGCGTGAGTTCAAACGTCGAATTACCACTGTGGCTTTGCCTGCTTGGGCTATTTTTCGCCTCGTTATGGTTATTGCAGCATTTTTTGTTGCCCTCAGCCCGATGGGTCATCCGACGTCGCGCCAATCATCTTATTGATGAGGTCAATAATCGACTCGCACTACGAATACCGTCATTTAAGCTCACGCGCCGAACCGTACTAGTCGATCGCCTCACGTATCACCCCAGAGTCATTGAACGGGTTGATGAATTGGCTGATGAGCAGAATGAAACCCGCGAAATGCTCATGGAAAAAGTAGGCATTTACGCGCGTGAAATAGTGCCAGCCTTCAATGCACTGGTGTATTTTAAGGCCGCTTATTGGGTTGCTCGTCGACTAGTGCACTCCATATACAGAGTCAGACTAGGATTTGCGGACGATGCGGCGTTAAAAAAGCTAGGACCTGAGTCCAGCGTGGTGTTTTTAATGAATCACCGCAGCAATATGGACTACATCATAGCCACCTATTTAGCGGCTGAGCGCACCGCCCTCTCGTACGCCGTGGGCGAATGGGCAAGAATATGGCCGCTACAACAACTCATTCGCGCCATGGGCGGGTATTTTGTCAGACGAGAATCTGGCGACCCTTTGTACCGACGCGTACTAGAGTGCTATGTCCAAATGGCAGCCGAAGGAGGCGTTCCGCAGGCTGTATTTCCTGAAGGCCGACTGAGTCGAGACGGGAAATTGGCACCTGCTAAACTCGGGCTACTCGGTTATATCACCCGAAATTTTGACCCCAATGGGGTCCGCGACATTGTTTTTATACCCGTCGGAATCAATTACGACAGAGTCATTGAGGATCGGACGCTATTGCGAGCCGCTGAAAAGTTACCTCGCCGCGGACTTGTCTCATCTACTGGAACATTTACTCGCTATTTAGGCAAAACGCTGTGGCAAGCGGTGCGAGGTAAGCGTTATAGAAATGGCTATGCCTGCGTAAATTTTGGAGAGCCCGTATCGCTTCGCGAATGGATGCAAGAACGCGATCTGGGGGCTAATCAGTTAAATGATATCCAGCCACTAGCCACTGATCTTATGCGACGTGTTGGCAACATCACACCCATTCTACCCGTCGCCCTAGTAACAACGCTTTTTGCTGAAAACCCATCAGTTCAATACAGCTCTCTTGAGCTAAAAGCGGGTGTGCTTGCACTGCTCAACAAGCTGGAATCACGAGGTCATCGCGCCTACATCCCCAGAAGCGATTACAACTACGCAGTGGATGTCGGCGTTCGTATGCTAACGATGAGAAGCATACTGGTCGACAACGAAGGCGTGCTCAGTGCAAGACCTGAAGAGCACGCCCTGTTGCAATACTATTCGAACTCAATAGCGCATTTGCTAGAAGACTAGGCAATCTTATCCATCGTGTTAGTTGCCTGTGCAAGCAAGTAGTAGAACGTTACACGGCTCTTCTGCTTAACACCTTTCATTTGCTCACACACTTTGTCGATGCCAGCTTGTGCGGCATCAGCGTCAAGCTCCAGCTTTTTCTTAGCAAACCCGTCACGAACACGATCCAGCTCTGATTTATCCGAACTGGATACCAGCGCTGCATCTTTGCTACTTCGCAAGGCTATACCGCAATATTTCACGATATTATCGATGCTAGTTTGATCAGGTGACTCTACGAATTTTGCAACGTCAACGGCGTAATCAGCCATAACTTATTCCTCTTCAGATGGATTCATTGACTTCAAGTACTCGAAGGCTTCGCTGGTCGTAGACATAATCAGCGTTGTATTATCCTTCATGACCGATTTGTACATATCCATGGTTTTTTGAAACTCGTAGAAGTCGGCCGCTTCTGGGGTCTGATTATACGCTGCTGCGTAAATTCCAGTCGCTTTAGCATCAGCATCCCCTCTGATCTCCTCTACTTCACGATAAGCCTCAGAGCGAATTCTATTCATTTCACGCTCACGATTACCGTTAATTCGGGCGGCCTCTCCATTACCTTCTGAACGAAACCGCTCAGCGATTTGACGTCTTTCACTGATCATTCTTTCGTAAATTTTAGGACGCACACTTTCGTTATAGTTAATTCGCTTAAAACGAATATCCAGCAGTTCAATACCGAACACTTGAACCTTAGGTGCAGCGGCTGCAAATATTTCAGCCTCCACCAATGCCCGACCTTTAGTAATTGGCACTAAACCGCCCAACGTGCGTTGGTCTGAATCGGACAATGACGCATCTCTCAATGGAACACGATCTTTAGTCGTTCTAACCAATTCAATAAGCTCATGTTTTGCCACAGCATTACGCGTCTCACTACCCAAAATATCGTCTAGGCGAGATTGCGCACTTCGCTCATCTCGAAGACGTAAAAAATACTGAAGCGGATCTGTTATGCGCCAACGAGCAAACAAATCGACAGCGATGTAGAGCTTGTCCTTAGTTGGCATATTACTCGGCGAACCATCCCATTCCAAAATCCGCTTATCAATTGGATTTACTTCCTGAACGAAAGGCGTTTTGAATTTCAAACCCGCTTCAGTTTTCGGTTCGCCAATCGGTTTACCAAACTGAGTAATAATGACTTGCTGGGTTTCGTCCACCGTGTAAAGGGCGCCAGAAATAACCAGCAAAAAGCCAGCAACGACAATGCTAAGCAAAACAGAGGTGATTTTCATCGTAGTGCCTCCGAAGCACCATTAAGGTGCATGAGCGGTAGCATCTGCTGGGAGTTTTCGTCCATGATGAATTTGTTATCCAGTGCTGGTAGCACTTCTTGCAATGTTTCTATGTAGATTCGTCTGCGCGTAACTTCAGGCGCTTTGCTGTACTCAGTAAGAACCGCATTAAATCGTGCAGCATCACCTTCTGCTTCATTGACTCGCTTTAAGCGATAACCATCGGCAGCACGAATACGCTGATCTTTTTCACCTTCGGCTAATGGGATGACCTTATTGTATTCACGACGCGCAGCATTAATTAAGCTCTCTTTTTCTTGTTGAGCTTGGTTAACTTCGTTAAACGACGCTTGCACAGGCCTTGGCGGGTTAATGTTTTTCAATTGCACCTGATCGATACTCACGCCAATCTCATACTTTGCGACAAGTTTTTGCATATCGGCCAACGCCATCGTTTCAATTTCCTGACGCCCGACCGTTATGACCTCATCTACAGATCTATCCCCAACAACAACTCGCATCACCGATTCAGATAAATCGCGAAGAGTTTCACCGGGATTTCTAACGTCAAACAGATACTTGCGCGGCTCTGCAATTCGATATTGAACCACCCATTCGACTAGGGCTGCATTCAAATCCCCTGTCACCATTTGGCTCTGTTGAGCGATGTCTGGACGATTTTGACTCGGGTTAGTTGACCCAGCCGTTGCGAAACCAAACTCCTGTTTTAATTGCCGTTTCACCGGCAATATGGTGACTTCATCAATCCCCATAGGCAGCTTAAAATGCAATCCAGGATCTTGCTCAGACACATACTTTCCAAAGCGCTGAACGATGCCGACCGAATCACTAGGAATTGTGTAGTACGAAGTGACCGCAAGGTACAGGATCCCTGCAACAACCAGCAAGCCTAGACCGCTAAATACGCTAGCGCCACTGGGGCCTCCACTCTGCCCAAAGCCTCCTTGGGTGACATTGTCGTTTCCATTACCGTTAGGTGTAACACGTGCATTTTTCAATTGGCCCAATAAGTCATCGAGCGGATTATTTCCAGACATCTATTTATCCCATTTATCTATATAAGAGAATAGTTGGGGATGGCAAATTTGCACGAACCATATGCCTGCGGAACCATTCCCACCCAATGTGTCTTACCGTTATCGAGCAGACCTGTTGTATGCTAGGAAATGGACCAACCATAGAGCGAGAGTGATGACTGATACCAACCACGTTGATCAACGAATATACGACCTTTACGACGAGTACTGTCATAGCGGAATGACACGGCGTGACTTTTTACAAAAAGCCAGCGCAATGACGATCGCAGGTGTCTCTTGTCTTGCCATGGCGCAGTCCCTACTCCCCCGATACGCGCATGCTCAAACCATTTCGTTTACCGATGAGCGCATAAAAGCGACTTACGTGGACTATGCCTCCCCAGACGGCACCTCTGGCGATATGCGTGGATACTTGGTTCAACCCACTACTGAGGGGCCACATCCAGCCGTTATCGTCATTCATGAAAATCGAGGGTTGAATCCTTACATTGAAGATGTTGCTCGCCGTTTTGCCACAATGGGTTTCTTGGCACTGGCACCTGATGGGTTATCACCTGTTGGAGGCTATCCAGGCAACGACGACGATGGAAAAATATTACAAAAAAATCTAGACCAAGCAAAATTGAAAATGGACATGCTCAATAGCGCTAGGTTTATCAAAACACACGAACTTTCAACTGGAAAATTAGGGTCAGTTGGATTCTGCTGGGGCGGCGGAACCACTAACTACTTAGCCGCAGAAATGGGAGATGATTTGCACGCTGCCGTACCGTACTACGGAGCCGCACCTTCTGCTGAGAGTGTTGCTGGCATCACAGCCCCGGTCATGATTCAAGCCGCAGAAGATGACAAACGTATTAATGCCATGTGGCCTGAATTTGAGGTGGCTTTAGTCGCCAACGGAAAAACCCACGAAAGACATTTATACGCAGGCACTCGCCATGGGTTTCATAACAACTCAACACCAAGATTTGACAAAGCAGCAGCTGAGCTCTCAGAAACCAGAACGTTAGAGTTCTTCAAAAAGCATTTGTCTTAATAGTCTGATGATTAGCGACTCGGGCCATTTGGCCTGAGTCGCCAGCGATACTCTACCAATCGCTCAACACAACTTTACCCAAGGCATCGCCTCGTTCAACCAACGCATGCGCTTTGCGAAGATTTGCTGCATTAATAGGGCTAATAGCCTCTGACAAGGTCGTTCTTAAGCTGCCAGCGTCTATCTGAGCCGATACGTAATTGAGCAAATTATGTTGTTCAATCATGTCATCTGTTTGAAACATTGACCGAGCAAACATGAACTCCCAATGCAAACTTGCGCACTTGGTTTTCATCGCAGCCATCGGCATATCAGCGTCCGTATTGTCTATGGTGACAATGCCACCTTGTGGCTTGATCAATTCCACGCACGTTTCCCAATGCCGCATATCGTTGAAGATCGCAATGTGATCAACACAATTAAAGCCAGCCGCTTTAACCTGCTCAACCATAGGCTCTTTGTGATTAATGACGTGATCGGCGCCTAATTCGCGCACCCAAGCAGCAGACTCCGGTCGAGATGCTGTTGCTATAACGACCAATCCTGCCTTTTTCGCCAATTGAATTCCGATTGAACCCACGCCCCCACCCGCACCAATGATCAGGACAGATTCCCCCTTATTAGCCCCGAGCGGATCAATACTGAGTCGATCAAAAAAAGCCTCATAGGCCGTAATAGAAGTCAGCGGTAACGCCGCAGATTCTGCAAATGACAGCGACTTCGGTTTGTGCCCGACGATTCGTTCATCAACGAGCTGATATTCAGAATTACTTCCAGAACGCGTTAGGTCTCCAGCATAAAATACTTCATCGCCGACATTGAACAGAGTCACATCACTGCCCACAGATTCAACCACACCACTAGCGTCATACCCGATGACCCTAGGTGGATTCTCTTCTATGTCTTTGGAACGGCGCACCTTAGTATCAACAGGATTGACTGCTATTGCTTTAACAGACACCAACAGGTCTCGACCGGCGGCCTCAGGCGTCGGCAACTCAACATCGAGAAAAGACTCTTCGTTGTCTATGGGCAAATATCGTTTAAATCCAACTGCTTTCATTGTTTTTCCACCGCTTTAAATTGCACAGTTACTCATTAAGTTTGACCAACTAGGATCGACTCAGAAGTTCTAGAACCCCAGTCAGGCCTAATTTTTCCAATGTCTGGATATTATTTTCCGGAATGCTGTCCGGATCGGGATGAGCATCTACCGCCAGAGTGACACTCGCCTCCTTGAGCAAATGCAGTATCGGAAATGGCGCTCGATTCGTCCAATTGCTGACATCATCGCTCTGAGTGCCCTCAAATTGGTAATTGGGATGAAAGCTGGCGATCTGCAAGATGCCGGTGTAGCCTAAATCTTCCAGTAGAGCTTCAGCCAAGGCTAACAAATCTAGATAGTCATCAAACTGCTCAAAGCCTTGTGGCAAAACCAATAAGGTGGTGGCTTGTTCATCGGCAGCCTCCAATAGCTCGGCTTCCTCAGACAGCATTTGCAGACATGCCATCTCAGTTGAATCCTCAGCGATTGCAATTTTCAGCAGCCCCTTGCGCCGAGTAGCATTGGCAAAAGGGCACAAATTCAAACCAACAACCAGAGCGTCAATCCAATGTTCGGTCGTTGTCACTACAGATTCAGTATTCAATCCAGGCTCGTTGTGGTTGGCTGTCCCGTATAATACGGGAATGATGAATTCAGAATTGCAGCTGTTGCAACCTTATCCGTTTGAGCGGCTTCGTGCGTTGTTAGACGGCATAACGCCCGCCGATCTCAACCCTATCTCATTGTCAGTGGGCGAGCCCAAACATCCCGCCCCTCAATTCGTGCTGGACGCCCTAACGGATTCATTGCGGCTGGTGGAAAAATACCCCACCACCCGGGGCTCAGATGAGCTTCGAAGTAGCATTGCTGCGTGGCTGTGTCAGCGTTTTGCCCTGAACAACCCAGATGCGCTAGCGGCGAATCACATATTGCCTGTTAATGGCACCCGTGAAGGTTTGTTTGCCATCGCTCAATGCGTGCTGGACAGGGGCAATTCGACCAGCACAGTGCTCATGCCAAACCCCTTTTACCAGATATATGAAGGCGCGGCGCTACTCGCCGGTTGCACGCCTCGTTTCTACACGGCTGATGAAAACCCAGATGCCAATCTGGACGCTATCTCAGACCAAGAGTTCGATGATGCACAAATGATTTATATTTGCACCCCTGGAAACCCGAGTGGTGCAGTTAATTCACTAAGCAGTTTAAAAAAGCTTATTGAAAAATCCCATCAGCACGACTTTGTAATTGTCAGTGACGAGTGTTACAGCGAAATTTATCGCAAACAAACGGGCGCACCCTGCGGACTACTTCAAGCAGCTAGTGCGATGGGCTTGGATCAATACGATCGTTGTTTGGTATTTCATAGCCTGTCAAAGCGCTCCAACCTTCCAGGCCTACGTTCAGGCTTTGTGGCAGGCGATGCAACTCTTATTAAAAACTTCGCTAACTATCGTACTTACCATGGTTGCTCTATGCCTGGCCCGATACAAAGCGCAAGTGCAGCTGCATGGAGCGATGAGCAGCACGTGACTCAAAATCGAAATGCCTACGACGAAAAATATGCGGCTGTACTTGATATCCTTAGCACTAAACTGACGATTAGCACACCGCCTGCTGGATTTTATCTGTGGCCAGAGCTTGCCGTCGACGATCAAACATTTACACAACAACTTCTACAAGAACAAAACGTTCGGGCAGTACCAGGAAGCTTCCTGGCACGTACCGACCCAAAAGATCAAATAAACCCAGGACAAAATCGACTACGACTGGCGCTTGTTGCGCCACTTGAAGATTGCATCCAGGCAGCCAATCGAATAATCCAGTGCTTGTAAGCACCTTCTACTAACTAAGAGATATTTACCATGAGTGAACTTGAAAGCATCATTAACGATGCCTGGGAAAAACGCGACACTATTTCCACTGCTGATGCAGCTGGTGATGTCGGCCAAGCTGTCGAGCAAGCAATTGCCATGCTCGACTCTGGCAAGGCCCGTGTTGCCGAACCACAAGGTGTGGGCAAATGGCAAGTCAACGAGTGGCTCAAGAAGGCCGTACTACTGTCCTTCAGACTACGTGACAACGTGCCTATTGAAGCTGGTGGCTTCACGCGTTTCTATGACAAAGTGCCAGGTAAATTCACAGACATGAGCGCTGAAGAATTTCAGCAAGCTGGCGTTCGTGTTGTACCACCGGCTATGGCTCGAAAAGGCAGCTACATCGCACCTAACACTATTCTTATGCCTTCCTACGTCAACATAGGCGCCTATGTTGATTCAGGCACCATGGTTGATACATGGGCAACAGTCGGTTCTTGTGCACAGATTGGTAAGAACGTTCATCTGTCAGGCGGTGTTGGTATCGGTGGCGTACTAGAGCCACTTCAAGCATCACCCACCATCATTGAAGACAATTGCTTTATCGGTGCACGCTCAGAAGTTGTCGAAGGCGTAATCGTTGAGGAAGGCTCTGTCATTTCTATGGGCGTCTATATCGGACAAAGCACGCGTATTTATGATCGCGAGCGCGATGAAGTTACTTACGGTCGTATACCTGCAGGGTCGGTGGTTGTCTCTGGTAACTTGCCATCTAAGGACGGCAAATACAGCCTTTATTGCGCAGTAATTGTTAAGCGAGTTGATGAAAAAACCCGTAGCAAAGTAGGTATCAACGAACTACTCAGACTAGCTGACTAACTAAGGGCATTATCATGGCTGACTCGATTACGCTGTACGGCATTCCTAATTGCGATACTGTCAAAAAAGCACGTAAGTGGCTTGATGCGCAATCAGTCAGCTATGATTTTCATGATTACAAAAAGAAGGGTATTGATACTCCGACGCTTACAGGCTTTTGCCAAACACTCGGTTGGGAGGCTCTAGTCAATCGACGAGGTACGACATGGCGCAAGCTCAGTGATGCGGACAAGGAGAACTTGGACGAAGCTAAGGCAATCAGACTCATGCTTGAAAACACGAGTTTAATCAAACGACCTGTTGTACAAGGTGGCAAGGAATTAATGGTGGGTTTTGACGAAACCAACTATTCCAAAAATCTCCTATAGATCTATCTGCTCGCCGAGCAAGCCTTAGTCATGCTCGCTCATTTTTACAATTTTCAAGAACTCAGATCGGAATGCTCGTCGGTACAGAACTAACGCCACCCAAAACGTTACGCCGATAAACAACCAAGCATTAATTACCCAGGTGAACGCTGCCAATGCAAAAAAGTAAGCGTTTAGTCCTGTCGTAAAATGCTTTGCAGCCAAGGCGTGTAGTCGAGCTAGTTTTTTCGCGTAGTTAGATAGGCTCTCGGGACTTAACCCATCCGCATCTGTATTTGTGGGCTTGGGAGAGGCACCTATCAATATAAGTATGTAGTTATACAATCGATAACTCCACGCAAACTTAAAAAACGCAAATACAAAAATCAGGATAATGAGCATTATCTTGATTTCCCATTGCAAGCTTGTGCTGGTTGTTGAACCAGGAACGCCTTCAAGTATCGCGACACCGGCATCGGCGGCACCCAAACCCGCGACCAATCCTCCCAACAAAAAAACGGTAGTTGAGGCAAAAAACAAAACACCTTGTTGCAAGCCATTTTGCAAGATGGCATCTATGGGGGAATCGCCCCGAGAAACCACATTATGCATCCACCGTTCGCGTTCTATCGCCATGGTGTAGCTTATGGTTTTTGTACGAAAAACTGACTTATTTACTAAGTAGAAATGACCCACCCACACAATAAAAAACCACAGAATTGCTGCCCCATCCAATGGGGTGAAACCGAAAAACTCATGCATGAGACAAAGGGAAAGGGCCTGTATTAACGTGAGGTTTGAAGATGGTATTGAAACTCGTCAACGTCATTGTATTCCGTGTCAGTATCCTTGTAAAAGGCAATTCCCAGAGATACACATAAAAGCGTTATTAATATAGAAATAGGTACCGCCGCGGCAACCATTGCACTTCGTAGCGAAATGAATCCATCTGACAGAATTAGGAAAGCCATAACGCAAAATAGGATAGTAGCCCAAGTCAGTACCGCAGGTCGGTTAGTACTTGAATACAGTTCCTGTCGGAGCAGCGTTGTTGTCACAACAATAGCGCTATCGATAGAGGTCGTCAGATGAGTGGTAAGCAATAGCACTAACGCCATGGACACAGCCCAGCCCAACCATGGGTCGAACAAGTAGGCAACCATTGCGAATATTTTTTCACCTGTCGCAGCTCTAACAATATCGCCATTGGCAGCCCCGCTAAGCTCAAGCGTTATCGCACTTCCACCCGCCCATGCCATCCAAACCATACACAAAAAGGCAGGTAAGACGATGGTTACGAACACGTATTCTCTTACGGTTCTACCTTTCGAGATTTTAGCCAAAAAAACACCGACAAAAGGTGCAAAAGCCAACCACCATGACCAATGAAACATGGACCAAGTCCC
>CALKLO010000113.1 GCA_937991945.1 uncultured Granulosicoccus sp. | reverse complement strand
AACAGCGTTTGCGCTGCTAGTTTCCCCAGCTCATTAGACGCCAGTGGGCTAGCACCAGTAATTAATTTTCTATCCAAGCAGACTGTATTATCTGATTTAGTGTTCATGATATTTGCGCCTAATTGCTTAAGTTTCACGCTAAGGCCTGATGGCATTTTTCCTGGAAGATATCCGATCATGGGTGTCATATTATCCACTGAGTCAGGGAAAACTGCGATGTTGTATCCTTCGTAGAGAAAATCTTGATCGTTAAGTGTGGTGGATAGTAGTGCACCAGGTCCATGGCACAATGAAATCGTAAACAAATCGTTTTCATGTGCCCAATTAAGAATTTTTTGTACATTGGAGTCTTCCGGCAAACCTAACATTGCTCCATGTCCGCCAGGCACAAAAACAGCAGCGTATGATTCTGAGTCTGATGATGAATTTTCAATGAAGTCTTCTAATATTGTCGGAGCTTCAAAGCTAGGTTTGTATTCCTCGTAAAATGCTTTGACCGACTCATCTTTTTCAGGGAATGCCCACATCTCTAAAACAGCAGGTTTGCCAGTGGGGGTCGCTATTTCAAAATCGAACCCTGCATTTTTTAAATGCAACATGGGTAATAGCGTTTCAATGGGATGGTTGCCAGTAGAGAACATTTTACCGTTCTGCATGGTCATGTTTTTTTGTTCAGTGCAGATCACTAAAATCTTTGACTTCGAGCCTTCGTATTTCGTATACGGTATTGCTTCGAAATCGCTTTTATCGACAGTTGCTAATTTGAGTGCTAATTTTGATGGGCTGTAGGATCCATCTGACTCTAATTTTGGTGCAATACCTAAAAGATCTTTTAACATTTTGCGTTCGTTTCAATATGAAATATGAGGGGTGCAAACTTTTTCTACAGCGGAACTAGGGTGATACGTTAATGATAATCTTGCCTTGTGCGCGACCCGATTCGCTGCGCTCGTGGGCGTTGGCAACCTGATCCAATGCGTATTCACTATCGATGTTAGTGGTTAGCTGACCTGCATCAACATATTCAGCAAGTGCTTCTAGCTGCTTACGGTTCGGTTGCACAAAGCAGAAGAACGCGGAGATACCGTTTTCATCCGCAATGGTTTCATCGGGGTTTTCAACAATGGACACCAGTCGACCACCTTTCTTAAGTGTTTTCCAGCTATTGGCTTGAGTGTCCCCACCGATTGTGTCGAAAACAACATCGAGATCTTTCAACTCGGAAAAATCGTCTTGATGATAATCAATGGATTGGTCAGCTCCGAGAGCTAGTACTAGCGCGGTGTTTGTTGCTGATGTTGTCGTATACACATACGCACCACGTAGTTTTGCCAGTTGGATGGCGAATTGTCCGACGGCACCGGAGCCTGCATGAATCAAAATACGTTCACCTGCTTGCACGTTAGCGATGTCATAAAGCGACTGCCAAGCGGTTAGTGCCGCCAATGGAATTCCTGCTGCTTCCTGCCAAGAGGCCGAGCTAGGTTTAATAGCAACTTCATCAGCCACGACTGTTATGTATTCTGCATAACTGCCGTTTTTGCTGATATCAGGACGGCTGTAGACGGGGTCACCTATTTTGAGACTATCTACATTTTTTCCAATGGCTGAGACTTCACCGGAGAGATCCCATCCCAGTGTCAATGGAAGTGGATGATTGAGCATGGGCTGTAAGTAGCCTTCTCTAATTTTCCAATCGACAGGATTCACCGAGGCCGACTTCACTTTAATCAGAACTTCGTTCTCAGCGGGTGTCGGAATAGCGATATCGTTCAAAACTAATACACTTCGATCGCCAAAGCCATTAATTTGCACTGCTTTCATTAGTTCAGTCATTAGTATTCTTTGAGACGCTTGGTCGATAAAGTAGAGGGATAGTACCTTTCAATAACCTGCTTGATTAGTCTTGTTATGCCCATTATATTGTTTCAATAATGGAAACAATATAATGAAATATGGCCCTTGAAAATGAGAAAACGCAAGCATTGGTTCTATTTCTACACATAAATAGATTGGGAAGCTTATCGGCTGCGGCGCAATCACTGAGCATGAGTCGATCGTCTGTCAGCAAGCAACTAGCCGCCTTAGAAAGGAAAATTGGGTCAAGACTGTTCAATCGTACAACGCGTAAAATCGTCCTTACAGACGTCGGTAGACAGGTGCTTCAAGAGGCGCATAAAGTCGAATTAGCGCTGCAGGCCATTGAGCACATTAGTGAAGATTCCCAGTCGATCGTTGCGGGGTCTATCAACGTTTCGTGCGTCAGTGCTCAGGGGCGCGTTCACCTCGTACCGTTACTTGCCAAATTTCTCAAACGTTTCCCCAAAGTGGATATCAACTTACAGCTTGATGATCGCTTCGTGGATATGGTTGCGGAGAACATCGATGTTTCTATTCGTGTGGGGTATCTGCCTGACTCGACGTTTATTGCGCGAAAACTTGGTGACGTGTCTGGAGTGCTTTGTGCCAGTCCAGAATATCTAGAAAACTCACCGCCATTGAAAGCACCCAGTGATTTAGTCAATCATCGTTGTTTGTTTTACCGCAACTCGAATATTACTTTGAATACGTGGTTGTTCAACGGTGAGGAGGGCGAGGCGAGCGTTACTGTATCCGGGCCATTGTCGATCAATGATCCAAGTGCCTTGGTTTCTGCTGCCGTGGAGCATGCAGGCGTGTTGATGACAGATCGAAGTCTGTTAGGTGATGCACTGCGCGATGGGAAGTTAGTACCGGTTTTGTCGGGACACCAAGTGATTGGTGGTTTGCCCATGTACGTTGTTTACCCCGAAAGAAAATTCATACCTGCTAAAACACGAGCATTACTTGATTTTATCATTGAAGAAATGCCTGCCGTGATTCAGTAGTCGCCTGGGCGTCAAAACGTGTTTTCTATTGAGAGAGGTTGTCATTCGTCATATTTTCTCGTATCAGAGTGGGCACATCATAACTTTCTACTCTGAAATAGTATTTCGCACTTACACCCCCAGTACCGCTGTTTTACACATCCGATATTATAGATAAGCATCGCTCGAAACGCTCGAAACGCTCGGCAGATTTGATCTGCTTACTTTGTATGCTCCGCCATGCTCACCGCCGTAACTATTCCGCGTTGTCCTAAACCGGTAATAACCTAGCTTTGGCTCCGCGCACTCCACACGTGTGGAGTGGTTATGCCCACATCCATAGTGATGAATAGGTTTTGACAGGTTTTGACGGGTATGAAAATCACGCTTAGTGGGAATATCAGCTATACACGTTTGAGTATGATGACTGGCGCTTATATCGTTTCCATTAGCATCAAACACTCGAAATCGGTACGTTGTCGGCGATAGCTTGCGTA
>CALKLO010000112.1 GCA_937991945.1 uncultured Granulosicoccus sp. | reverse complement strand
TCTAGCTTCAGCCAAGGCTGCTACCTTCTTAGCGGCCGTAACCCCTCCTGCCCAGGTGACATCCATAATAGGCGTACCAATGTTGCCTTCGTTTATGAGCGCTGAAAACTGCCCTAAACTTGCCAACGTTTCGCCACCGGCAAGTGGTGCTGTGGTGAACGCTGAGAGTTCGCGCACTTCTTGAGGACGATCCATGTACACCGGGTCTTCAATCCAATCCATATCCAAAGGCTCTAAGGCTTTTGCAATTTTCTTGGCAGCGTTAAGACTCCATAATCCGTGCAGCTCAGCCTTGAGCCGCATTTTATCCCCGTGTGCAGCTCGAATTTTTTCGAACGGCTCTATGCCTTTTTTTAGATCCTGGGTGGATATATCCACACCGTCAACGGCTCCAGCGGCCAGGTCGATCGGCCAAATTTTCATCGAACTGATGCCCATCTCCAATAGTGCGGATGCCAGCTCAGCCGGTTGATGCAGGAATGCTTCTAAGTCTTCATAACTAGCACCAGAACTCGCTGCGGCGCCGAAGTTGTCGGGGCGAACCGCGGATGTTTTGCTCACGTAGTTTGGTCCAGCACAGGTGTTGTAAATTTGAATATCGTCTCGACACCTTCCACCTAATAGATCGCACAGGGGCATATTGGCAGCCTTACCGGCAATATCCCAAAGAGCCACATCTACCGCTGCCAACGCACGAACTTCAGCGCCACTGCCGCTGAACCCAACATAGGGTTGCATCTTCATATTGAGATATTCTATTTTGCGGGCGTCCTGTCCCAATATGATCGGTGCAATACGATCATGGAGATCAGCCTCTACAGGGCCTGCGCCAAAATAGGTTTCGCCAAGGCCTGTTAAACCACCATCGGTGTGAATTCTTACCCAGACAAGGTTGGGATGCGCTTCTAAACGAAGAGTCTCTACCGCTTCAATTTTCATAATCTAATCACCTAACGATAGGTTGAGTTGAGTAAATCCACGAAACCGCAACCGATGCGAACGCACCTGTTTTGTCACTCTATAGTTGGGATAGCGTGCTAGAAAGCGTCCGATTGCAATACGCCCTTCCATACGCGCAAGGTTTAACCCCAGACAAGAATGTGGGCCGCCTGCAAAGGCTAAATGCTTATTAGGGGCTCGTGTCAGATTCAAACGCTCCCCTTCCTCAAATACTGCACTGTCACGATTAGCAGCACCGATCATCAAATGTAGATTGCATCCCTCAGGAATTGTTTTACCCAGAAGCGACACAGGCTCGGTTGTCATCCGATTACCTAGCTGATTGGGACTCTCAAATCGCAAGAGCTCATCGATAGCTGTAGTAATGATCGTGTCCTGATTCAATAAGCGCTGCTTTTCGTCAGGGTTTTCATGCAATGAATTTAGCGCGTTCGCTATTAGATTGGTGGTTGTTTCATGCCCAGCATTTAGCGTGAATATGCAATTTTGTAGCAACTCAATTTGACTAAGCTTCTCACCTTCGGTCTGAATGAGTCGTGTTAGCACATCGGTTTCAGGATCACC
The DNA here is from genome assembly GCA_937991945.1 of uncultured Granulosicoccus sp. GTDB lineage: Bacteria > Pseudomonadota > Gammaproteobacteria > Granulosicoccales > Granulosicoccaceae > Granulosicoccus. Next base: position 34,528 of record CALKLO010000112.1, on the reverse strand, counting down.
TGGGTGCCGCTTTCTATCAGCAACCAGTTTTTCAAGGTAATCACAAAAAGCAACGACAGCCATATCACCGGCCATTTTTTCTTCCGGTGAAATAGTGGGTTCTAAGGCACCCAATATAGCCAATGACCAATCTCTTAACGGCTCTCGCTCATCCAAAGGCATATCAAACAAATTGCCGATAACATTGAGCGGTATCTGTGACGCGTAATGCGTGACGATATCCAATTCATTGTTCTGGGTATGAGTCGGTAATTCATCGAGTAGCGTATCCACAAGTACCACCAGAGCCGTCTCCATACCGGCTATTGCTCTGGGCGTCATAGCGCCTACCATGATTTTTCTGACCCTCGTATGCAGTGGAGGATCGTTGAAGACCAACGACGTCGTGTGATGTTCGTAGAGTGGTGAGTCTCCAAAGCGCGGCTTGAAGGCGGACTTTTTATCCGATGAGAATCGCCGTGTATCTTTGTAGATGCTGTCCAGCGCTTGATGGCTTGCGACAAGATAACTGCCATCGGGTTGCGCTAACAACGGCGACAGCTCCCGCAAACGGCGATAGTACGGATAGGGGTCTTCGATAAAATCAGCAGGAGGGTTCGTTAAATCAAGCACGTTTGCGTTCGCCTTCCTGTTTAATCGAATACGCCCCATTATCCTGAATTAACAGAAAAAGGCTATAGGTTCACCTATTGAACCCTCATCCGATCTATGTCTAGAATGTTCCCTCACCAATTGACACAGTAATATGGCTTACGCATCCGCCCGTGCAATGCAACCTGACGCTATTCCCGTCATTGATATCACCTCACTTCGGGATGGCTCTGATCCGACGGAGGTTGCAACCGCCCTTCATGCAGCCAGTCAAGGACTGGGCTTTATTTACATCAAAGGTCATGGCATACCTGAACCTGTGATTCGCGCCGCCAGAGCGACGGCTTTACAATTTTTTGCAGCAAATGCCGATGAAAAATCTGCGGTGCGCGTATCGAACAAACATCGGGGTTGGCTTGCACCTGGCGCTGCTAAAATGGGTGACGACGCTAAAACTGATTTAAAAGAGAGTTTCATCTGGGGCTATCAAGACGCAGCAGGCCATACCGGGGAGGATCACGCATTGCGAGGAGCTAACCAATGGCCAAGCTTTGTCCCGACAATGCGCCCTGTGGCTATGGAATACTTTTCGTATGCGCACCATGTCGCTTTCGATTTAATGCGCGGTTTTGCCATGGGGTTAAATCTACCCGCAGATTTTTTCTTAACATCGTGCGACCGGCCTCTTAGCAGAGCATCCTTCGTCTATTACCCGACACAAGATGAATCATGTGGTGAGGAACAATTCGGTGTCGCACCGCACACAGACTTTGGTGTGTTGACTGTTTTGTGTCAAGACAACACCGGTGGTTTGCAAGTCACCGATATTAACGGTGACTGGATACACGCACCGCCCATCGAAGGAACACTCATCGTCAACGTTGGAGATTTATTATCTCGTTGGACTGGCGGTGCTTATAAGTCAACACCGCACAGAGTGATTAACAGCTCCGGTCGTGAAAGATTATCTCTGGTGTTGGCGTTTGACCCAAACCCTGAAACCTTAATTGACCCTGCCGCCGTTCACGGTGATCAAACTGTCGAACACACTGATGTCATCAGTTGTGGCGATTACTTATTGCAGCGTTTCGCTAAAGCCTTTGCGTATCGCAATCAAACCAACACTAAAACATGATCACACAGACTACATTAGACAGGACGCCATCATGAGTGCTTGGATCAGCATGGTTAGCGACGAAGATGCAAGCGATGATCTGCTTGATGCCTTAGCATTAGCGCGAACACCGCATGGCACCGTTGATAATGTCATGCGCGTACATTCTCACAGGCCTAACACCATGCGCGGCCATGTGGCGTTGTATAGAGCGGCATTGCATGACGCTTCAAACACCTTGCCTGAGTGGCTACAAGAATGTATTGCCTCCTATGTGTCTATTTTGAATAACTGCCCATATTCGTTAGCCAACCATTGGGCTAACGCTCGGCATTTAATTAACGATAATGAAAAAGCTGACGCCATAGAGGCAGCATTACACAGCAACTCGCCTGAAAGCCTATTTACCGGTCAAGAGTTGGCATTAATGCAATACGCAAAAAAGCTAACACTGACACCCGGTGCAATGACGCACAGCGATGTTTTAGCATTGAAGAACACAGGCCTGGACGACGGACAAATTCTCGAAGCCAATCAAATAATCGGCTACTTCAATTATGTGAATAGATTACTCAATGGCTTAGGCGTATCGACAGACGGTGATACCGTTGGCTACTACCCTATCGTTTGATCGACCGCTCTTACTAACCGCTGAATCGCATCCTCAAGCTCTTCATCGGTTGCAATAAACGGAGGCGCCAGAAGGATGTGATCACCGACTACACCGTCGCGTGTGCCCGGCATGGGGTAACAGATTAATCCTTCTTTGAATGCCGCTTTTTTTAATGTTGCGGCAAGTTTATGAGCTGGATCAAACGGTGTTTTAGTCGCTCTGTCTGATACAAACTCTAGCCCCCAGAAAAAACCTCTTCCGCGTATATCGCCCACATTCGGATGCTGGCCAAAATGCGCGTGAAGTCTGGACTGCAAAAATTCGGATCGACGACTCACTGCTGTGATGAGGTTGTTATCGAGCATTTCGGTTATGACAGCCAATGCGGCGGCTGTGGCCACCGGATGCGCAAGATAGGTGTGACCGTGCTGAAAAAAACCTGTCCCTGCGGCTATTTCATTATAGATAGTTGACGTACACATCATGGCACCAATGGGTTGATAGCCTGCTCCCAATCCTTTAGCGATGCATACAATGTCTGGGTTTACGCCATCCGCTTCACTGGCGAATAAATGTCCCGTTCGACCCATACCGCACATGACCTCATCAAGAATGAGCAACACGCCATATCTGTCGCAAATTTCGCGCACCTTAGCAAAGTACCCATCAACAGCAGGTACGGCACCTAGGGTCGCCCCCACAACAGGCTCCGCTAAGAATGCCATAACGGAATCTGCTCCTAAGCGCAAAATCTCATCCTCTAGCTCTTGTGCGACTCGCAAACCATATTCATGGGATGTTTCTGTGTCTAAGCGCTCCGCGTATTCATAGCATGGGGCTATGTGGCTTACGTCGACTAACAACGGGGCGAATTGCTCACGACGCCAGGCATTACCACCAACGGCAAGGGCACCCAATGTGTTGCCATGATAGCTCTGTCTGCGCGCAATAAGATGCCGCCTTTGTGGCTCGCCACGTTCAACGAAGTACTGCCTAGCAAGCTTAATAGCGCTTTCGACCGCCTCGGAGCCGCCCGATACGAAGTAGACGCGATCGATATCACCCGGTGCGTGCTCTACCAATAAATCGGCTAATTTTTCCGCAGGCTCTGAACTGAAAAAACCAGTGTGCGCAAAAGCTAGCTGATCGACCTGTGCCTTAATCGCTTCTCGCACTCGCTCGTTAGAGTGTCCTAAGCAAGAAACCGCCGCGCCTCCAGACCCGTCGAAATATCGCTTGCCCGACTCATCCATTAAATAGCAACCATCGCCGCCAACGGCAATTGGAAACTCTGTATGGCAATGACGAGGAAATACATGCGACATAGATGACCTACCTGCGATGATCGTTCGAGGAACTACTAGCGGAATACATACCCATTGACTCTGCAGAGTGCGCAAATTCGATGTGCATCTACCAACTAATGAGCGTTATGCGTATTGAAACAGATGTTTCATTTGTTGACAATATATAAAACATTTGAAACACTCTGTTTCATGCAAAAAAAGGTTACAGCACTGAGCGTGCAGGCATCAATTGTCGATAATTACGACAATTTAAGCGATGCGTTGAAGTCAGCAGCTGACTTCATTGTTAACAATGGCTTTGAGGTTGCCACCCGTTCATTAAGATCTATCGCCGCCGAGAGTGAGCTTTCGCCATCGAGTTTTTCGCGGCTTGCGCGCGCGCTGGGTTACACAGGCTATGAACAATTGAGGGACCATGCGCGTGAGGAACTCGCCAGCAGCTCCAAGCATTTGACGGCCAAAGCCCAACAAATACACGACGATGCCGACATTCCGTTTCTACCTCGTCAAGTCAATGCCTGTGTTGCCAACATACAATCGCTATTGACCGATATCAAGGAGGAGCAACTAGAGGCTGCTGTGGATTCCTTAGTGGCGGCAAACAACGTCACTATCATTGGCTCATTAGCCTCCGCAGGCTTTGCGGATTACTTCGCCTACCTAACCAGTTGGTTCGATGGACGCTGGAGTGTTGCTGGGCGCAATGGCGTGACACTAGCCAGCTCATTAGCCCGCTTGGCGAAGAATGATGTCCTTATCGTTATTTCAAAAGCGCCTTACGCTAAGCGTGCAGTGCTTGCTACAGCCATGGCTGCCGAGCAAGGTGCAACTATCATTCTTATAACTGACAGCCACACGTTCCCCAGTATTAAGCACGCCACGCATGTCTTTATACAAAAAATTGAAAGCCCACAGTTTTTTTCGTCTTACGCCGCTACGCTCGTGTTAATTGAAACAATGACTGGAATGTTGCTAGCTCGGGCAGGTACACCGGCTGTTGACAACATACACAAAGTGGTCGAGAACAATCAGCAGCTCGACGAAATATCTCACGCGTTATAAATATCACTATGACCTCCTTACCTCAAATAATGGTTGCGCCTAACGGCGCTCGTAAACTAAAAGCTGATCATCCCGCTATACCTATCACCATTGCTGAGACGGTTAAAACCGCACAGTCATGCTACAAAGCGGGTGCTACAGGTTTACATTTACACGTGCGCGATAGTCACGGTGGACACAGTCTTGATGCATCCCTTTACCGCGAAGCCATCAATGAGCTTGCGTTGGTGGTGCCTGATATGCATATTCAGATAACCACTGAGGCTGTGGGTATTTATACGCCAGCACAACAACGTCAGGTAGTTCGCGATGTTAAGCCAACGCAAGTATCCATCTCCTTAGCTGAGATGTTCAGCGACGGTAATAACGCTGACGCTCTAGAACTTTACCGCTGGTGCAAAGGCGAATCTATAACGGTACAACATATTTTGTATGGCCCCGATGACTTAACAAGCCTTAGCCGTTTGCTCGATGAAGGTCATTTTTCGTCAACCGATTTAACATTGTTATTTGTACTCGGTCGATACGCTACAAGGCAACAAAGTTCACCTGAGGATCTAACGCCCTTTACGGTTTGGTTGACAGACAACAACGTTCATGCAGATTGGGCACTATGCGCTTTTGGTACGCAAGAAACAGCCTGTTTAAAGCACGGTTTTGAAGCTGGTGGAAAGATTCGCGTTGGATTTGAGAACTCTGTATGGAATGCGGACGGCAGCATCGCTACAGACAACATTGAACGAGTGAGTGAGCTAAAAGCGATATTAGGAAATTCTAAAAGTAGCGATTAACGTGGGTGTTCGCCTTTTACAACGAGCGCTTAACCGTGAATCATCTCAGAATCCCAACGTTCATACAAGGGGCCTGTACCAATGAGATGTTTACCCGAAAGGCAATATTTAAATGCTTTCAAGATCTGCGTACACCCGACCCACTAACGTGCTAATTAATTCAGATAATATTTGTGTGGGTAGATAAAACCTATTCATAAGATTTTGTAAGGTTCCACCCAAGAAAGTTATCGTATTATACAGTCGGCGTTATCTGTACCCATTCGAATTAATAATAACAATAAAGGTTATACACATTAATGAAAAAGCTGCTTCTTGCCGTACCCCTGCTGCTAGGCGCGTCTTGGGCAGGCTCAGCATATTTTACGGGAACTAAAGCGCAGCAAGCCTACGACGCTTTACTCGTTGAGCTAAACACTAACAAAGCCTTGGTTTGGAAAAACGAAAGCTATACGGCTGGCGTGGCTAAAAGCACAGCGATTACCCGTGTAACCCTGTCGACTGTCCCAGAAGAAGACATCTCATTTCTTCTCCTGCACGACATTGAGCATTCACCGGTGGGTTTAAGCAACGGCAAACCACGATTGAGTGCCGCGAAAGTAATCACAACTGTTCTGGACGATGACACCCGAAGTGAAGAGTTCCAAAGAATAATGGCAGGCTTTGGTACTGAGCAACCTTTACTAATGACCACCGAAGTCGCGTTCGACGGCAGTAATACCAGCCAGCTTAATGTGGGTGCTTATCACATTGAGGACAACGAGATGTCCTTTACATCAGGAGGTTTAGAACAAACCTTAGACGTCAAAGGCGACATCTATACTTCTTCTGGCCAGATAAAATCCATAGAATTCAAAAGCGATGATGCCACGGTGCAACTTTCTCCGGGTGACATCGAGCTTGATGTGCGCAGGGTAATTAGCGGTGTGTACGCAGGCAGCTCAGCGGTTACATTTAAAGAACTCTCTATAGAGAGCAACCAGGCTCCTCCTATGCTTCTCGAGACGCTTGGCATCACCTACGAAAACGATGTAGACAATGATGTTGTAGACAGTCGGTTTGAGTATTTCGTGGAAAATATAGATGCGCCAATCCCTATAGATAGCGCCTCTCTGGCCGTGAATGTAAAAGGAATTTCAGTGGCTAACTGGAAAGCCTTTTCCGATATTTCAAATCAGATGTCACAGTCAAACCCCGAAGAACTTAAACACTTCGCGTCGGCGGCATTGGAGTTACTTGAACCCAATGCAAGCCTAGACATGACAGTAGAGCTGACCAACGAAGGCGGAGACATGGACACAAATCTCAGCATAAACGTTGTAGATGCGTCGTCACCGCACTACCCTGCTAATGGTGTATCCACACTAAAGACATTACGAGAACTACTACAGCTGCTCAGCTTAGAACTCACCGTGGAAGCCGACGTTGCAGCAATAAATGCAACGCCGGCAGCTGCGTTTATGCAGAGCCCTATGATTCAGCAATTCGTTGTCTCGAACGAGGAAAATCACACCATGAATGTCACAGTCGCTGATCTTGTTGTAGACATTAACGGGAACGCTGCAACGCTTGAGCAAATGCTCCCCATTAACCTAGACATGCCACTAGAGACTCTGCTTGGCAAGTAGTTAAACCGTATTACCTGTGCGGGTCTGTGGCGACAGCCTCTAGTGTTGCCGACAGTGACCCGCAAGAAACTGCTAACTCATAACGACTAGAGCTACGTTAGCAAGGGGGTAACACAAGGGTTGCCACGCTTTTATTATTAAACGTTGCGGTCATAGGCTTTGCACCCGTGACGCTCAGCTGAACCTCACCATTGTGTATCTCAGAGCCCGCCACCCGAATTTTTCCTAGCTTGCTATCAACCAGCGTGTCATCGACATCAATGGTAAAGCTGACCGATTCGCCTGCGCCTATTGTTTTGATATTGATCGTCAGCTGTGTGTCACCATCTTTTACATCCTCAGCAGAGCTCAGTTCGATCGCATCGCTACTGACTTCAAAGGGTTGAAACACTTCGACGCCAGCGCCATTACCAGTTGTGTCGAAAATCAGCCGTCCATCGCTGTTGGCAAGATCAATGGTGAGTACCATAGCGTCTAGCGCACATTCACTGGTATTAACGATTGAAAAGCGATCTTTGGGCGCACCCTCTCTGAACACGACGTCGACGTCAGCGTGCGCTACCTGTGACAGACCCAGCGTTAAGGAGACAACAGTGGCAGGTATATAATTAAGCATGTCTTTAATCATTTTAATGGTCCTTTCATTTGTACGATCACGATGCGTTGTTGGATATCAGGTCAATAAAAACGGTAAATAGGGTTCACCAAGTGAATTAAGCAATACACTCAATCGAGTTTAGCTCTCTGGAAGCTCTAAGTCATATACCAAGATTCCTTCTGCACCACCGACAGCCGACGCCACCAGCTGCGCCCCTACTTCTTGATGCTGAGCATTGACTAGATACGCATCTCGGCTGGCGCTATTGACAAAATCGACAATAAAACCATCGGAATAGCCTTTATCCATACCAGTCTCAGGGCTCACGTTAGCACCGGCATGGACAGCGAGAATACCCTCTACATGCGCTTTTAAAGCCTCAATTTCGGAGAAAAGCTCAGCTTTTCTTGCATCACTCACGTCGTTTTTAAAACGAATAAACACACAATGGCGAATCATTATTTTTTTGCTCTTGCTTGTTATTAAAACACGCGTTGTAAACCACGAAAAACCTGTGCTTGAACGCGAGAGTGGCTAAACCTGCTTCCTTATTGTTTCCCTAATTAGGCATGTTGTAGGATGTATGATCACAATATCGTTAATTCTCAGGTGTGTCTCACGTGATACGGCTACATTGCGCAGTATTTATCTCTTTCACATTATCGTTGCTTGCCAGCGTTGGTAGCAGCTCAGCCTGGGCACAATCAACACTGCCTATAGCGGATGCTCATATTCACTACAGTCACGATTCTGTTGAGAACACCCCGCCTGAACGCGTTATCGAATTAATGCGCGGTGCAAATCTAAAATTTGCACTGGTATCGAGCTCTGACGACAACGGCACACAAAAACTCAGTGAGTTAGCACCGGACCTTATCGTACCTGGCCTACGCCCCTACCGCCGCAGAGGCGAAGTCAGCACGTGGTTTACCGATGAAGCAGCACTAGAGTATGTAGAAAAACTCTTGACCACCAACCACTACGCAAGCTTAGGTGAATTCCATTTGTATGGTGAAACGGCTGATTTGCCCATACCACGGCGCATTGTTGAACTCGCTGCCAAGCACAACTTAGTGTTGCATGCTCATTCAGATGCAGATGCTGTCGAGCGATTATTAGCGCAAAACCCAACCGTGAAAGTGCTGTGGGCTCACTCAGGTTTTGATACCCCTGCTGACATTGCCAGCATGCTCGATAAGCATGACAGACTGTGGGCAGACTTGGCATTTCGCTCTGAAGTTGGCCGAGGTGGAAAGCTCAGCGATGAATGGTTATCGCTGTTTACGCAATTTCCAACGCGCATGATGCTCGGCACCGATACCTACACGCCTGAACGCATGTACTTTCTCCCAGAGCACGCAGAAACTGCGCGTGTTTGGCTTGCGACACTACCCGCAGAACTGGCTGAGAACATTGCCTGGAAAAACGCCTTTGATCTTCTCATGCCTCATTGGCAAGCAAACAAACCGCAGGCGCAAACCTCAACAATACCTGCAACACTGATTGATGAACCGACGGCGAACCAGTGCGGTGTCAGTGATGATCCGTCCAATTATGTGGTCAGTTCGGAACCCACCCTAGTTATACAGCCACTGAGCACTATCGCTGTCAGTGAACCATTCTCAGTCATGATGACCATCTGCGATACTGACTTGACGGGTATGAAACTCGAACTCAACGCCACGATGCCAGCTCATGGTCACGGTATGAATTACACACCAGAGCTAACCGTTGTCGAGCATTCTGATGAGCGAATGAAAGTACAAGTCGATGGCTTAGTTCTACACATGCCAGGTAACTGGAACTGGGTGGTAAATCTCCGGTCGCCCTCCACAGATACGACACTAAGCTTTGACTTCAATATCCAATAATGAACCTGCTAAACACATCCCTCCAGCCACTCACTAACCGTGTTTGTTCGAGGGTTGTTTTGGTAGTTAGCGCGACTGTGTTCGGCGTGTTGGGTTTCCAGTCCCTGGCTATAGCTCAAGATAATCCACTAGACGGCCGTAGCCAAGATTCTACTGTCACCTTAACGCCGACTGAAATTGGGCTTATAAAAAGCTTTGGTCCATGGCCTATGCCGATACCGCCAGACCCGGGTAATGAACTCTCAGGCCTGGCGTGGGCCGAAGCACTCGGCCGCCAGCTATTCCACGATACTGATTTATCGGGTGGGCGTGATTTGTCCTGTGCCAGTTGTCACGTCTCTGAATTCGGGTTAGCGGAGAACCTAAAGACCAGCAAAGGGGCTAAGCAACACGTTCGCAACTCTCAAAGCTTACTTAATGCAGGCTTACAACATTGGTTTGGATGGGACGGTGGTGCCGATAGTTTATGGGCAGCCAGTTTGCGCCCCATGCTCTCAGATATTGAGATGAATGCAGACATACCCGTTGTTGCCAAGCGTTATCGCGCAAAGCCTGTTATCAAACAAAGCCTTGCTCACTACACCGACATAGACGAACTCAGCGATGAAGCATTCGTGGTCTTACTCAGTAAAGCGATAGCAGCACACACGAGAACCTTAGTGTCTGGCATCACGCCTTTTGATCGGTACCGGCAAGCGCTACTAGACAACGATAAAGATAGCCAAGCCAATTATCCTGATGCAGCAAAGCGTGGGCTGAAGATATTCATGGGAGAGGCGAATTGTCATGTTTGCCATTTTGGAGCCGATTTTTCCAATGGCGAATTTCATGACACTGGCAGGCCGTTCTTCACAGATGTGGGGCAAATTGACTCTGGACGCTATTCAGGGATTAAACGCGTACGTCAGGATCCCTATAACTTGTTGGGCCGCTACAACGGCACACAGCAAGACACCGAACGCAGGAAGACTCAAACGGTCAAACTCGGACAGGGGAATTTCGGCCAGTGGAGAACACCGTCCTTGAGGAATTTGGCCCTCACAGCACCTTACACGCACGACGGGAGTCTACCCACGCTGCGATCAGTGGTGGATGCCTACGCCGATATTGACCCGGCTCGCTTACATTCGCAAGGCGAGTCCCTGCTCAAGCCGCTCGATTTAGACGATGCGGCGCGAGAGGATTTAGTCCAGTTTTTGGAATCGCTGAGCGAAACCGTTAGCGATTAAGCTATTTGATCTAGGGCACGTAAAACGTCCCGGCGACTCACCTGTCCAACCAAACGGTTGTTCTGGAGTACGGGAAAACGGCGACGGTTAGGTTGGTCAATAAATTTCTGCGCTAGCTTCAAAATACTGGTCTCGGCTTCCACCGTATCGACTTGGGGGGTCATGTAGTCTTTTACTAACCCGCCCATGTCCTCATGGTAGCCAGCACTGAGTGCCATTTTCATGCAATCTTGTTCAGAGAGCATACCCACTAGATTGCCATGATCGTCGACCACAGGCGCACCTGAAATTCGCTTCTCAACCAAATGATTGATGGCCAGCTTCATTTTCATATCTGGCTTAAACGTGACTAACGTTGCCGCCATATAATCGCTGACTTTGATGGTTTTAAGCATCGGTGCTTCCCGGTTGCTGGTTCAATTGAATAGAAGAACGAGTCAGCGGTTGGCCATCGGCAGCATTGGCTTGTTGCCTATCAGCTTTCTCACGGCTCTTACAGGGCCGTGAGCATGACTGACATTCACCTGAACCATTAACCGCATTCAGCCCGCCACAACTTCCCGCTATGGGAGACATGCCAAACATCACGCCAACAGCCATACCGGCTACTGCCAGCATCATGATGAAAAATGTCACGAGAAAAAGCGTCATGGGTATTTTTCCGATTACCTAGAGGTTCTGACTACGTTAACAGTGGTGCGAAAGCATCACTGTACACTTCTTTTAACGATGTGCCAGATTTTAGAATCATGTAAGCCGCCACCTGATGCTGATTAGCAAACGCCATTGCGTCGTCAGGTCCCATGACCATCAGGGCTGTAGACAACGCATCGGCAGTCATGGTGGATGTCGCCACAACACTGACAGAGGCCAGTTCGTGATTGACGGGTTGTCCGGTACGCGGATCAATGGAATGCGAATAACGCTGACCACCATCGTCGAAAAAGTTACGGTAGTCACCTGATGTCGCAATCGCTTGATTGTCCAGGTTCAAAGCACGGTAGATATCGCGACTGCCTGCAGCAGGTTTTTCAATGGCTACTTTCCACAAGCTACCATCCGGCTTGACGCCTCGAGCTTTGAGCTCGCCGCCTACTTCAACCAAATAGCTATCCAGTCCCATGCCGTCCAGGACTGCAGCGACACGATCAACCGCATGGCCTTTAGCAATACCTGACAGATCAAGACGTGCATCTGCGTTTAGCTTTCGTGCAGCACTCGCTTGTACATCCACTTCAATAGACTCATAGCCCACTTGTGCCAGGCTTGCGCTGATCTGACGACCGACAGGGATACTAGCAGTACCCGTTGCGCCAGCGCCAAAACCCCAAAGATCAACCAACGGCCCGATAGTGACATCGAAAGCACCCTGACTTTTAGCACTGGTATCCATTGCTTGAGCCATAACCTGGATGGTCGCTGGCGTCATTGATTGCCAATCACCATCAACACTGTCGTTGAAAATGCTCAGCTCGGAATCAGTTTTCCAAGTCGACATATGCGCGTCGACATCTTTGAGTGCATCGTGAACACGTGCAGCTAGGCCCTCGCTTAGAGGAGCGCCTAATCGTACGCTGTAACCAGTACCCATGATCTGGCCGTCGAATCCGGCAAGCTCTGGAGTTTTAGAGGTTCCACTACAACCCGCTAGTGCCAAAACGCCCGCAGGCATTAATAGGCTACCACCGAGGGCAACTGAACTCTTTAAGTAGGATCTTCTATCCATCGTCATTATCCGCCAAAATCATCAAGCATTATGTGTTCGTCTTCGACACCCAGTTCTTGCAACATATCGACTACCGCAGCATTCATCATCGGTGGTCCGCACATGTAGAACTCACAATCTTCAGGCGCTACGTGATCTTTCAAGTAGTTGTCGTTGAGTACGTTATGTATAAATCCAGTGTGACCCGTCCAGTTATCTTCTGGCTGAGGATCTGACAACGCTAGGTGCCATGTAAAATTCTTGTGCTTCTCTTGTAGCTTGTCAAAATGATCGGCATAGAACGTTTCGCGTAAGCTTCGCGCACCATACCAGAACGTGATTTTGCGGCTACTGTCTAAGCGCATTAGTTGATCGAAGATGTGTGAACGCATCGGGGCCATTCCAGCACCACCACCAACGAAAACCATTTCGTTCTCAGTTTCCTTTGCATAAAACTCACCAAAAGGTCCTGAAATGTCAGCCTTGTCGCCTGGCTTCAAGTTAAATATCCATGAAGACATCTGACCGGCAGGTACATCATCAAGGCTACCTGGAGGCGGAGTCGCTATGCGCACATTCAACATAACAATACCTGCTTCCTCAGGGTAGTTAGCCATGGAATAAGCACGCATGACAGGTTCAGTCACCTTGGAGCGTACTTTCCATAAACCGAAACGATCCCAGTCGCCGCGAAATTTTTCTTCTACGTCAAAGTCGCTGTACTCGACATCGTACGGAGGGCATTCAATCTGGATATAACCGCCCGCTCTAAAAGGGACTGTTTCCCCTTCAGGGAGTTCGAGTACAAGCTCTTTAATAAAGGTTGCAACGTTATCGTTGGAACGAACCGTACACTCCCATTTTTTTACACCGAACACTTCATCAGGTACGGTGATTTTCATGTTCTGCTTGACCGTCAGCTGGCAAGACAGTCTGCCGCCCTCTGCCGCTTCACGCTTGTTAATATGACCAGTCTCAGTCGGTAGTATGGAACCACCACCTTCGAGAACGTTTACACGACACTGGCCACACGTACCACCACCGCCACACGCTGAAGCCACATACATTTCAGCATCTGCCAAGGCACCCAGTAATTTGGAACCCACTGGCGCTAAAACAGTTTTCTCACCGTTGATCAGAACTTCAACGTTGCCGCTCGCCACTAGCACTGATTTGGCACCTAAAATAATACCCACCAGTACTAGCAGTACAACGGTGAATAACCCAACTCCTACTAGTATCTCAATCATTTAAGGCATACCTGTTAGTTGTACTGAGGCTTTCAAGATTCTGCGTAATGTTCATTACAGTTGAATCCCTGAGAAAGCCATGAAACCCAGTGACATAAGTCCTGCAGTGATGAACGTAATCCCGAGACCTTGCAGTCCACCGGGTACATCGCTGTACTTCAATTTTTCGCGAATACCGGCCAGTGCGACGATAGCTAAAGCCCAACCAGCACCACTACCTACGCCGTACACGACACTCTCACCAAAGTTGTAGTCGCGCTCTACCATGAACAGAGAACCACCCAAGATTGCGCAGTTAACCGTGATCAATGGCAAGAACACACCGAGTGCGTTGTACAGCGCTGGAAAATACTTGTCTAAAACCATTTCCAGAATTTGCACCATCGCAGCGATGACACCGATATAACAGATTAATCCGAGAAAGCTTAGATCAACGTCTGGTAGTCCCATCCATGCCAATGCGCCGTCGTTCAACAGGTATTGGAACAGTAGGTTGTTCGCTGGAATTGTAATTCCTTGAACCAAGATGACCGCCGCGCCTAAACCAATCGCGGTGCCCACTTGCTTGGAAACCGCCATGAACGTACACATGCCCAAGAAGAATGACAGAGCCAGGTTTTCAACAAATATCGCCTTAACAAAAAGACTGATGTAGCCTTCCATCACACCACCTCCGAATGATGCGCTTGCTGGATTTCGTAATCCGCCTTCTCAACCTGCGCACTCTTCCAAGTACGAATTCCCCAGATCATCAGACCAATAATGAAGAACGCACTCGGGGGTAGGAGCATCATGCCGTTGGTGTAGTACCAGCCACCGTCATTGACTGACGGTAAGATGGTGTAGCCGAGCAACGTGCCTGAGCCAAACAATTCTCGTACTGTACCGACAAGAATCAGTACCAAGCTGTAGCCCAAACCATTACCTAGACCATCCAGCATACTGATCATGGGTGGGTTCTTCATGGCAAACGCTTCGGCGCGTCCCAAGACGATGCAGTTAGTAATGATCAAGCCAACAAACACCGATAACGTTTTGGCGATGTCATAGGCGAAGGCTTTAAGCAGCTGGTCGACAATGATAACCAATGCCGCAATGATGGTCATTTGTACGATGATTCGAATGCTCGACGGCACATGCTGACGAATCATAGAAATGGATGCGTTAGAGCACGCAACCACCACTGTCAGGGCCAAACACATCAACAGCGAAGCTGCCAATGTCGTGGTCACTGCTAGTGCTGAACAGATACCCAGAATTTGCAGGGTAATCGGATTGTTATCGACCAATGGGTCGTATACGACTTTTTTAGTTTCAGCGTCCATTTAAGAGACCTCCCCTTGCTTCAGGTTTTTAAGGAAAGCTCCAAAACCTTGCTCATCAAGCCAGAAGCGTAACAACTGACTTACTCCACGACTCGTTAAGGTCGCTCCAGCTAGACCATCTACTTGGTAGACCGATTCTGCTCGACTTGAGTCAACAACACCTTTGATGACTTCAATCTGAACTTCACCCGCCTCGTCAAAAGCTAATTTTCCATTCCACTTGCCCTGCCAAACTGGGTTGTCAACTTCACCACCCAAGCCAGGTGTTTCCGCATGTGCGTAGAACTTCAGACCAGAGATCGTTGTTAAATCACTTGATAAAGAGACGAAGCCATACAGTGTTGACCACAACCCCAAACCATGGATAGGTAGGATGATTTGCTCAAACTCAGTTTCCCCACCGACTAAATAGACTTCGGCAAAATTTGCGCGACGTCCGATACTGGCAATGTCATCTGCCTTATCCAGTGACACGCTCATTTGAGGGTTACCAGCAGCGGCGTACTGGTCGTACGCAATACCGTCTAGCTCTGTGGTGAATTCACCAGTCTCTAGATTCACCATGCGAGCTGTCACACTCTTAAAAGCTTCTTCGACGTTGCCGTCGGCTTCTAGCAAGCCTGCCACTTGCACGATGTTTCGTTTTCTATCGAGTGCCGCATTCGCTTCTTGCATAGGACGCAAGATAACGGCTGCTGCTGAGACGACAACCGAACACGCCAAACACATGATGACGGCAACCAACAGCGTCTTCTGAGTGCTGTCGTTAGGCTGCCCCATAATGGCTTTCAATGGCGCTAGAAACGCAAACCGACCGGGCTTTGCAGACTCTGCTGTGTCCTGATCTTGCTCAGGTGCGTTATCAGTAGGATTACTCATGAGGCAGCTCCACTACGCTTCATACGTCTGCGCACATTCGCTTGAACAACGCCGTAGTCAATCAGTGGTGCAATAATGTTAGCGAACAATATCGCTAGCATGATGCCCTCTGGATAGGCCGGATTGACGACTCGGATAATGACGGTCATAAAACCAATTAGTAGCCCGAATATCCAACGTCCTGCATCGGTATGCGATGCACTCACCGGATCTGTTGCCATGAACACCATGCCAAACGCGAAGCCACCGAGGACAAAATGCCAATGCCAAGGCATTGCAAACATCTCATTGGTATCACTGCCGATTGCATTGAGTACCAACGTTGTCGCGATCATGCCTAAGAACACACCCGCAATGATTCGCCAAGAGGCTATTCGGGTATAGATGAGGAATGCTGCACCCAGCAAACACGCTATCGTTGATGTTGAGCCAAATGAACCTTGGATTGTGCCTACAAAGGCGTCCATCCACTCGATGCCTGCGCCCGTTATTGCTTCGATGCCACCCTGCTGGCCCAAACTTAAGGCCGTGGCACCACTGAAACCATCTACTGCTGTCCAAACTGCATCTCCGGAGAGTTGCGCAGGATATGCGAAAAACAAAAAGGCTCGTCCTGTTAGCGCCGGGTTCATGAAGTTTTTGCCGGTTCCGCCAAACACTTCTTTACCGATGACCACACCAAACGATATGCCTAGGGCTGCTTGCCATAATGGGATGGTCGGCGGCAGGATCAAGGCATACAACATGGACGTTACCAAGAAGCCTTCATTAACCTCATGGTTGCGCACCGCTGCGAACGTTACCTCCCAGAATCCACCGGCCATTAACGTGACGATGTATATCGGCATAAAATAGAGGAATCCGTGCACGACATTGTCATACAAGCTGCTAGCGTCGTAGTCGACACCTAGTAGCGCCATGATAGCGCCGCGCCAGCCTTCAGCAACTTCAATACCTAAGGCTGCCATACCCGTATGGGCTTGGTAACCGGTGTTCCACATACCGAATAAAATACACGGCAGTGTTGCCACCACGACGTAACTCATGACGCGTTTTAAATCTATCGCGTCACGTACGTGAGGTGAAGTTCTCGTGACATCCGGTGGTGTGTATAAGAAGGTATCGACCATCTCGTACAGGGCGTAGTACTTTTCGTACCGACCACCTTTAGCGAATTGTGGGTGTTGGCGGTCGAGCCAACGTCTCAATGAGCTCATTAGCCTTCCTTCTCAATTTGTTCTAGGTTTGTGCGCAATGCAGGTCCGAAGTTATATTTACCGGAGCAAACGAAGGCGCAAAGTGCAAGATCTTCCTCGTCAAGCTCCAAACAACCCAGCTTTTGCGCTGAGTCTGTATCACTCACTAAGATGGCCCGAAGCAACTGCGTAGGCAGTATGTCCATCGGCATCACTTTTTCGTAAAGCCCGACAGGCACCATCGCGCGAGGGCTGCCGTTAGTGGATGTGTGAAAACTGAAAGCGCTTTTCGCTTTCGTGAAACTGGATAAAAATATATTAGCGAACGAGTATTTCGTGCTCTTTGGGTTAATCCACCCGAGTAGCTCACGTTCGCGGCCTTCAGCCAGTATTGAAATTTGTGTGTGGTAGCGTCCCAAGTAGGCTGCCCAGTTGTTAGCACGGCGACCTGACAGCACGGAGCCAGAAATAATTCGGCACTCAACCTTTTCGTGGGAGTCGCGAACCAAATCTTCAGTGCTAGCACCTTGTCGTGTACGAATTAGGCGTGGCTGGGAAACAACAGGACCTGCCAATGCCACGACTTTCTCAAGCCATATTTTGCCCGTAGTAAAGAGCTTACCCAACGCCACGACATCTTGGTAACCAATGTGCCATACCGTGCGAGTTGCACCTACTGGGTGTAAATGATGGATGTGTGTGCCGGGCAAACCGGCTGGGTGAGGTCCAGCAAACTCAGTAACCTCTACGCCATCTTGGCTGGGTAGATCTATAGAGGCGCCTGCTGCCTTACAGACATGCACTTTGCCTTCGGTAAGCTTTGCAAGAATGCTCAAGCCGTCTTTAAAGTCGTCAATATGCTCAGCGAGCACAATGGCGGGATCAGCAGCCAGAGGGTTAGAGTCCATGGCTGTGACAAAAATTGATTCAGGGGTGCTATCTGAATGCGGCACCTTACTGTAAGGGCGAGTTCTGAAGGCTGTCCACAATCCACTGGTATACAGCGCCTGGCGGATATCAGCTTCACTTAGTGCGTTGAGTTTATCGCTAGGTAAGGCCTCTCTAACGGCTTCGTTAGCTTCATCAGCATCAACTTTAATGATGACCGATTGCAACACACGTCGTGTGCCTCGGCTTATTGACTCGACTACGCCCGTCCCGGGACTGGTGTAGCACACAAGCGGATCGTGTTTGTCGGTGAACAGGGTTTGCCCCGTTACGACTCTATCACCCTCTGCGACCAACATCGTCGGTCGTAAACCGATGAAGTCTCGACCGATCAGAGCAACTTTCTCTGCCGCCGGCGCTGGGTGAATGGATTGGGCAGGACTACCCTCGAGAGGTAGATCAAGGCCCTTCTTTATAGTGATCACATTCATTGGCAAATACGGTAGTAAACGAAACAGCGAAGGTTCAGTCGAAAAAGAGTGGTAAAACTCGAATTCGGAGAATCACTTTTCAATACGAAAAACGTTAGGGAACAGAGCTTCAAATCCGCGCTAGGATATCGCGAATATTTGTTCTACCTGAGTGCATCTCTTGTGCCACAGAAATTGTGTTTGTAAGTTGCATTCGGACAAAAAACTTGATTCGTATCGCAATAAAATACATAGATACAACACCTTGCCTATAGCGGAAGCAATGAAACGCTTCTGAAGCTTGTGCAGTATTGTTACGGGTTACATCGCGCGGGAAATTGTAGCAAAAGACACTCCATAAATTACTGTTAATTGGGCTTTAATTAACCACTACGCTAGAATGTGATCTTCATATCGATGCACGAGGGAGAAACTTCATGGCTAAACTCATTCACGCTATGTTCCGTGTGCTCGATTTGGAACGCTCAATTGATTTTTACGCAAAGGCTTTTGCGCTAAAAGAGTCTCACCGACTCGATTTTTCCGGCTTCACACTCGTCTACTTGCGTAACGAAGAGAGCGACACAGAAATTGAGCTCACACTCAACAAAGGCACGACAGAGGCCTACGAGCTAGGAAATGCTTACGGCCATGTCGCTTTCGCTGTCGACGACCTTGCCACCACCCACGCGCATTTCGTCAAAGAAGGTCTAGCGCCCAAGGATATTGTTGACTTTGCCCCCGATGGCGAGCTCATTGCGCGCTTCTTCTTCTGCAACGATCCTGACGGTTACTCAATTGAAGTCCTACAACGTCATGGGCACTATCAATAGTGCTCGCTGTTGGAGTACGACACCCCAGCCTAGGCATTGTTGAACTAAATCCAGTAGTATCTTGATAGCCGTTCACAAATGACGGCGATCACCACTGATGGAGATAGCTCATGGCACTTGAAGATTCAGTTTGCACCCTTGTTCCTTACTTCACCGTTCAAGACGGAAAACTAGAAGAATTTAAAGCTCTTGGCGAGCAGATGGTCGAAGCAACTAAAACAGAAAGCGATGTGGTTTTCTACGGTTTCAGCTTCAGCGGGCAACGCGCTCACTGCCGTGAAGGCTACACAGGCGCAGCTGGCATATTGGCTCACCTTGAAAATGTTGGCCCACTGCTCGGCGAGGCGTTAAAAATTGCCAGCCTAGACATGCTCGAAGTTCATGCACCGGCAGTAGACGTTGCAGCGTTGCAAGAACCTCTTAAAGATCTTAACCCTATCTATTTCACTATGGAGACGGGTTTTAGACGCTAACTACCCGTTGCGTTAAAGTATCGCCATTAGAGCTTTGTCAGGTCGTAAAAGCTCTGATGGCCGCTCCTGCCATGTAACCACGTTCCTGCTTCACCCGTTAACTAACCGCTAATGTCATCCGCATCCCAAACCTTATTACACACCCTACCTAGCTGCATTGAAGGTGTATCAGCCTGGCGTGGAACAGACATGAGCAACAACCCCGACACCTGGTTGTACACGCTTAACCGAAACGATATCCAAGACCTTGAACAAGCCGCTAACTCTTTTCTAGCACTCAAGCAAGACGTTGGGACGATTACCAAAACCACCTTCCCACTCACATCGTTTCATCGGCATTTAAAAACGCTTACTGATGTTTTGCTGACAGGCGTTGGCCTTGAAGTCATCAGAGGCCTGCCCATTAGCGAGTACTCGCAAGAATTTGCGGCCACGATATTTTGTGGCATTGGTGCTCATCTGGGCACAGCGCGATCCCAAAATGCACAGGGCCACATATTAGGTCATGTTCGCGATACAGGTGCTGATGCCAGCGACCCCAATAGCCGCATTTACCAAACTAGCGAGCGCCAAACCTTTCACACTGACAGCGCTGATCTGGTGGGGCTCCTGTGTATCAAGCAGGCCAAAGAAGGCGGGTTGTCGTTGCTCGTGAGCGCTGAGACTATCTACAATCGTATGCGCGCGGCCCGTCCAGATTTACTCACACTGTTGTTTGATCCCATTGCTACCGATAGACGCGGTGAAGTGCCCGAAGGCGAACTCCCCTTTGTGTCTATTCCCGTTTTCAGTTGGCACGATGGACAACTAACGGTGTTCTATCAACGCCAATACATAGACAGCGCTCAACGCTTTGACGAAGCGATGCGCTTAACACCGGCACACATTGAAGCATTGGATCTGTTTGATGCGCTGGCAAATGATCCTGATAACCATTTCTCTATGCAGCTAGTGCCGGGTGATATGCAATTCGTTTACAACCACTCACAGCTACACGATCGCACCGGTTTCTTAGACTGGCCAGAGAAGAACCAACGTCGGCATCTGATGCGTTTGTGGCTATCGCTTGAGGGCGATAGAGCATTACCTGAATGCTTTAAACAACGCTATGGATCGATAGAGATTGGAAACAGAGGCGGCATAGTGACTCAAGAAACCACACTACATGCGCCACTAGACTAACAACCCATGTCTACCGTCAATAAAGACCTCAAACACTTCGTTGTTCATGGCTCGTCACTAGAGTCTCCACTTGAGCATCAAAACGATTATTTAACACCTAACGATCGCTTCTTTGTTTGTAACAGTGGCTCCACCCCAACGCTCACCATTCAGAATTACACGCTACGTATTTGGGGCGATGGGGTTGAACACGAGATTTCTCTGTCTTTTGAGGATATCGTCGCCCTTCCACACAAAAGCGTCCCAGCAATAATAGAATGCGCGGGCAACCATCGCGCTTTTTTTCGCGATGTGGATGGTCACACTATTGAAACACCATCAGGCACCGCAGAGCTTATTTGGTCAACCGGGGCTATCGGCATGGCTATGTGGACAGGCGTACGCCTAGCCGATGTACTCGCACTTGCACAGGTTCACCCATCGGCTGTCCAAGTGTGCGCGCAAGGCTCTGAAACGGATTCGCTTGAGGGCCACGTCAGAATGGCTATGCCACTGTCTAAAGCGATGGATGAGAACACGCTACTGGCCATAGCCATGAACGGCGAACCGTTACCTGCCGACCACGGTTATCCGGTAAGAGTGTTAGTGCCTGGTTGGATAGGTGCATACAGCGTTAAATGGGTACAAGACATCGAGGTGTCGAAGTCCCCTATTTGGGTAAAACGCAATACCACCAGCTACGTCATGAAAGGTGACGCATGGCCAGCGGATGAGTATGCACCTTCAATGGGGAAACCACTGAGCGTACAAAATATAAAAAGCGCATTAGCGTTGCCCTATCCTGCCAACCTTGAGACAGGCGCTCATCGCTTACATGGCTATGCAAGATCACCAGGGTACGCAATTGCCTCCGTTGAGTGGAGCTGTGACAACGGCGTATCGTGGGCAGACGCATCACTGAGTCAGGACAATGAACCCTATGGCTGGGTTAGGTTCGAATTTGACTGGAAGGCTGCCCCCGGTAGCCATCACATCATGACCCGAGCAACAGATGACTCTGGTCAATCCCAACCTGACAACGTGACGTTTAACACGGCAGGGTACTTGTACAACGCCGTGTACCCGCACCCTATTCAGGTGCGGTAGAACCTCCAATAACGCTAGCCGTAGGCCTCGTTCATAATGGCCAAGAACTTAGACACTTCTTGAACAGAGTTGTAGTGACACATAGACACGCGTATGCATCCGTCTAAGCCTAGAGGATCTAGAATATTTCCTGAGTAATGATCGGCCTTGCGTAAATGTGTACGAATACCGTCATTGTTTAATCGTTTAACTACATCAACGGACGGAACACCTGAGACCGTCATCGATACAAGCCCTTCGCGCGCTGGGTTGTCAACGCCGCCAATAATGATGACATTGTCTAAATCTTTAAGGCCGCGTAAGTTGCCCGTGCCATTGATCATGGCGTTGGTTAGTATGGTTTCCTGAGTTTTTATAGCCTCAGCTGCCGCTGCAAATTTCTCACGCCGCGTAGCGCCACCGCCTACTTGCTCACCCAGCCATTCGAAATAACCGACGACATCAGACAAGGTGGCGTATGAACCTGTATCACGCGTACCCATTTCCCAATTGTCTTCTGGGCCGTTTATCAGATTGTTATGCGGCAACGAACTGAGTCGATCCGATATCCACGCAACGCCGAAGCCGTGACGAGAAAACACTTTGTACGGTGAGATGACATAGCCGTCGACATCGTAGTGCTCTAGATCCATGCCACCGTGTGCGGCGTGCTGAATACCATCGACGATGATGACGCACTCTGGGGAGACTGCTCTGATCGCTCTAGCGCAAGCAGCGACATCAACGCTCATCCCTGTGACCGGTGATGTATGCAATATGGTAGCAACGACCGTATCAGCGGTAACAGCTTTTGCGTAAGCCTCAGCGAGTATGGTGCCGGTAGCGTCGTCGTGTTCAATAAGGACGTGTTGTTGCCCCGCTATACCTGCCCAACGATCACACGCTGAACGCGTTGCCGGATGTTCGAGCGTTGAGCCTAATACTTTGCCACCTTTAGCTGTTCCTAGGCAGGCGTTCATGATCAGTCTGAACAATAACTCAGTGCCACTTTCACCTACGAAAAACTGACCACCTTTTGCGTTCATGAATTCACGCATATCGTCTTTGGCTTTGGTAATTACTCTGACCAGCTCATGGCTGCCCACGTTATCTCGCCCCTGATTATCAGGTACAGCAGCGTAGTCCGTGGAGGTCTGAACAACCGAGTTCAGGGTCAATGCGCCGCCCGCATTTTCAAAAAACACCCGTGGGCCTTGCTGTGGGCATTCATCTATTTGGGCAAATTGGCTGCGCACTTTGTGCATCAGCGCGTCATCAATCTCACGCATTTGGCTAGATTCCTTAAAATTTGGAGGTGATCGGTTGTGTCTTTCAGGTTCGCACCTTGGGAGCATTATCCATCAAAACGGGAGACGACACACCTCTCTTAGCCACTAAGCCTGCTGTAGACTATTATCAAGTGCTTCTGTGCTGTCAACGTTAAACAGCCAGATGCAGCGAACAAATCCCCCTTGATGTGAATTAAGACTACGGACAACGCTTTTGACCATAGTAGATAGCTCTTTACTGTTCTCAGCCGCTTTTTTAGCCAGCATCATCAATTCGATAGCAGGCGGTGGCAGTTTCATCACGTTCCCGGCTCTGGTATTTACTGGGGTGCCGACCATTGCTGCTAACGCAACGAGTTCTGTGGCTGTATTCCCAGGCTACCTCAGCTCAGCCTTCGGCTTTTTCAAAGAACTAAAAAACTATCCGCGCAAACAGATGGTCATGCTGTTGAGCTTGGCACTACTGGGAGGTGTACTCGGATCATTCTTGCTGCTCGCTACATCCGATGCCGTATTCTCACATTTTGTACCTTGGCTACTCGCCTTTGCCACCATCGCCTTTGCATTTGGCAAACGCGTTGCGGACTGGTCTGAGAAAAACGTCGATGCTGATGGAATCACAGGCAAGTTGGCGACCTTGTTTGTGTGTATTTACGGGGGCTATTTCAACGGCGGTTTAGGTATCATTTTATTGGCATTATTTTCAGCACTGGGCATGCGTGACCTGAACTTAATTAATGGCCTTAAAAATTGCGTGTCGTTTGTGCTCTCGAGTGCATCAGTTGTGATCTTTAGCGTGGCAGGAATCGTCTATTGGCCACAAGCCTTAGTCATGATGGTCGGTGCCACCATTGGTGGTTACTGCGGCGCCCATGTTGCTAGGCGCCTATCAGTGGGTGCGGTAAGAATCATCGTGGTGTGTATCGGCATAACAATGACCATTTTGTTCGCTCTACGCGGATAACACCTACGCCGCTAACTCCTTAGGCTTACCCCTTCAGGGTCATAAGCTGGCGTGGCTAGTAAAATGGCTTTGTGCGGTTTACCCAAAATGGATATTTCCAAGGTATCGCCGGGTGTTGCAATACCGTTTTTAATAAACCCAATGGCCAATGATTTATTCACTGAATACCCATAAGCTCCCGATGTCACGCGTCCAGCAGGTGTGCCATCCATTAGGAATATAGGTTCACCCCCTGACGCATCGGCATTGTCGGTTACCTCTATTTCAAAAAAAGACAGACGCTCTCGGGGTTCATTGTCTTTAATTTTCAGGTAAGCCTCTTTATTCAAGAAGTTCTTTTCTAATTTTATCAAACGTTCCAGCATGACTTCTTGAGGCCAATACTCCGTGCTGTACTCACGCCCCCATGAGCCGTAACCTTTTTCTATTCTTAACGACCCTAATGCTCTAGCGCCAACAGCACCTCCGCCTAAGGATTCAGCTGCCTCTAATAAGGCTGTATACAACTTAACTTGATCGGACTCGGCGCAATGCAACTCCCATCCTAAATCGCCGGTAAAGCTCACACGTATGGCCAAGCAATCAATGCCCGCAACACTCATCGAGCGTGAACGCATAAAACGAAATGCCTCGTGAGAGAGATCTTCGTTGCTTAGACGCTGAAGTAGCGCACGCGACTGAGGGCCAGCAACATTGAACCCTGCAATACGATCAGTAGCCACCTCAAGGGTTGTGCCTTCAGGCATGTCAACACTATTGAAAAAACGTTGGTGATATCGCTCGCCTAGCCCTGAACCGACCATAAAATATTCATTGTCCGCCACCTTGGTTACGGTGAAGTCACCGGCCACACCACCGTACACACCAATCATAGGCGTCAAGCACGAACGCCCAATGTCAACCGGCATGTTATTGGCCAGCAAGCTATCTAACCATGCGCAGGCACCCTCGCCTTTAATGACGTAGTTAGCAAAATTGGAGATATCAATGACGCCCACAGAGTCGCGCAACATGCGAACCTCACGACCAACAGGTTCAAACCAGTTTTGTCGTGTAAACCCGGCTGTCTCGACCTGACCCGGTGCATTAGCAAACCACAGCGGATGCTCCCACCCGCAGTTAAGGCCAAACACACAGCCATTCGCTTTTTGCATCTCATATGCAGGTCGTACTCTTGCAGGGCGGCCAGCTTCACGTTCCTCATTGGGAAAGTGAATGCTAAACCTGTGCGAATACTGATCTTCAACCCTAGCTTTGGTAAACGCCTTATCGGCCCAAGGCCCGAACCGTGCTAAATCCCATGCAAACATATCGTATTCGGATTCGCCTTGAATCATCCATTGTGCCGTGAGTAATCCCAACCCACCGGACTGGCTAAAACCTGGAATGATTCCCGTACAACAAAAGTAGTTTTGTAACTCTGGAACCGGCCCAAACAACGCGTTGGAGTCTGGGCTCCAAATCATTGGACCATTAATGACACGTTTAACGCCTGCTTCTGCGGCTAATGGCACACGCTCAGTTGCGCGCATCACGTTATCTAGAATGCGCTCCATGTCATCTGGAAACAGCTCATGACCAAAGTCTGCAGGGGTTTCGTCTTCGGCCCAAAATCTTACGTCTTTTTCATACGCACCTATGAGTAAGCCATTACCTTCTTGTCGCAAATAGTACTCACCATCACGATCAGCGATAGACGGTAGACGCCTGTCCATGGCCGCTATTTCATCAATGGTTTCGGTAACAAAATACTGATGTTCTGTGGGTTGAAGAGGCAGCTCAATACCTGCCATTCGACCGACTTCTCGTCCCCATAAACCAGCAGCATTGACGACCCAATCGGTGGTGATGTCGCCTTTTTCGGTGTTAACAATCCACCCACCACCCGCTTGAGCTTCAAGGCCCGTTACGGGGCGAAATCGCTCAATCGTTGCACCCATTTGTCGAGCGCCAGCCGCATAGGCCATGGTCACACCGGAAGGATCAACATTGCCACCGTCTGGTTCGTACATGATGCAGCGGATATCGTCGAAATTTGCCAGTGGGTGCAAGCTCTGCGCTTCGCGTCTGGACACTTCGTGAAAGTTTAGCCCGTAGAGCTTAGCTTTTGCTTCTTGCAGGCGCAGTTGATGTTCACGTTCCTCGGTTTGTGCAAGGTACAGGGAACCTGGCTGGAAGACCCCACACCCTTGACCCGTTTCCTGCTCAAGCTCACGGTAGAGATTCATGGTGTAGTGCTGGATACGAGTGATATTGTTGTTATCGTGGAGGCCATGAATATTGGCAGCCGCATGCCACGTAGAGCCACTGGTTAGCTCATCTCGCTCCAGCAATATGACGTTGGTCCAGCCTAACTTTGCCAAGTGGTAGAGGATGGAGCAACCTACAAGGCCGCCTCCGATAACTACCGCTTGCACCTGATTATTCATGACCTTGTTTTTTTCCGCCAACGTAAACACCGTGGAAGGAAGGTAGCAAGCTGACCGCTAAAACACAAAAGCGTTATTAGTCGGAAACGACGTCTCTTAGAACATTGCTACGCCTTTGGGGACAAACCCGCTTTCCACCACTCGTAACTTTGCTTTGGTGTGCGTTCTAAGGTGTCGTAGTCAACGTGGATAATGCCAAAGCGTTTTTCATAACCCAATGCCCATTCGAAGTTGTCCATGAGTGACCATGCAAAGTAGCCCTTAACAGGTAGGCTCTGCGCACAGTTTGCCACGACATCCGTGTGCGATTTGAAATACGCAATACGATCGGCATCGTCCAAGCCGCTTTTAGCTGCCATACCGTTTTCGGTCACGTACAACGGCAAGTCTGCTGTGTAATTGGTGACTTGCTTAATGACACGGCCTAAGGCATCAGGCTCAATCTCCCAGCCCATGTCAGTTGTTTCCCAACCACGGCTGACTACGCCTACATTTGGGTAATCGCCCTCTATGGCTTGTACTTGCACTGAGGTGTAGTAATTTATGCCCATAAAATCGATGGGGGCCGAGATAAGGTCCATATCTGCTTGCCAGTTGTCAGGCATATGAGGCTCGAGAGCCTCTAACGCTACCGCGGGATACTCACCCGTTGCCAATGCCTCGATATACCATTCGTTGGAGATGGCTTCGTGACGCGCTAAAGCTTGTTTATCAGCATCGCTATCACTGGCGGCCTCGCCGGGCGTAAAGTTAAGAACAATACCCATCGGTATTCCACACTCTGCTCGAGCTGCGGCTACACCCAGTCCGTGGGCGAGCATGATGTTGTGCATGGTTTTAGATGCTGTGGCCAAATCCTGTGTACCTGGCGCATGCTCTCCAATGAAATGGGACAACCAACTCACACACCATGGCTCGTTAATGGTCGCTAGACTTTCAAGCCTGTCACCGTAACGCTTGGCTATTAACCCTGTCAGATCAGCAAAGCGCCGAACCACATCCTGATTGGCCCAACCGCCGAGTTCACCTAAGGCCTGAGGCATATCCCAGTGATAAGCCGTACCGAATGGGCGAAGGTTACGGGCCAGCATGGCGTCAACGAGGCGATCGTAGAACGCAAGACCTTCTTCGTTGATGGTCTTTCCATCGGGCATTAAACGCGCCCACGAAAACGAAAAGCGGTAGGCATCGAAACCACCGTTTGCCATGAGGTCTAGATCTTCTTCATACCGGTGATAATGATCGCATGCAATAGCACCATCTTGATTCTCAAACGTACCACCTTGTTTTGCGAAATGGTCCCAAATAGACTCACCTGCACCCCCAAATTTATGACCTTCTATTTGATAGGCGGCAGTGGCTGCACCAAAGACAAAACCGTCGGGGAAATCTTTTCTATTCAGTTGCATTGATACACCACCCGTTGCGAAGGCTATGAGTTTAGTCGCAACTGACGCTCAATGCAGCTTTGGCAAACCTAAGCAGCAGACGCCTTGCTTGACGTGGAAAGCAGAACACCTGCAGTGATGAAAACACCGCCAGTAATTTGATTAAACCGCTTGGCTCGGCCTGGCGCGCTCAGCCACGCACTGGAACGATGTGCGGCCAACGCATAAAACGATAACCAGAAAAGTTCTAAGACGGCAAAGGTTGAAGCCAGTATCAAATATTGTGGAATGAGTGGGCTTTGGGTATCGATAAACTGAGGGAACAACGCGGTAAAAAACACGATTGCCTTCGGGTTGCTTGCGCCGACAACAAAGCCACTAAACCAATGTTTGAACCACTTTTTTTCCACATGGCTTTGCTGCGAAATTGATAGGTCTTCAGAGTTTGAGCGCAGCGCTTTAACCCCTAGATAGATAAGGTAGGCGGCACCGCCCCATTTAACGAGACTAAATGCGAGATCGGATGTGGCGATAACCACGCCTAAACCGGTAAACGACAACGTCATGATGGAGACAATGGCAAGCAAGCTACCCACGGCCGCAATAAAGGCCTTGTTAAAGCCATGAGACACCGACGTTGATACACATAACAGTACGCTAGGGCCAGGAGATGCCGTAAGTACGAGTACGGCAACGACGTAAAAGAGCCAGTTAGATAAGTCCATCGGTCTATCCCATTAATGCCTTAATTGCCAGAATACATGAAAATTGGTGCGTATTACTCCAATGCCAAACTAACTCATATGACGCACGCCTGGGCGAAACCCGCATTGGATGGTCTTGAAATGTGCAAATAATTAGCAAGCCACCTCCATCCTATACAGATACCTAATGGATAAGCCGTTACTGCCGTATTGGGGAAACAATGCCCCCAAGGCAATAAGGGTACCGCATGATCAATCCATTGAACTCAGTGAATATCGCGAAATGTACGATGGCGGTACTCACGACGTTAGGACTTGCGTCTTGCGGAGCTGGCACAGAAGACTTATCAGCCAGCATTAGCGCCGCTATAGAAGCCCAATCAGAGACTACTGATGCAAGTGTCGTCCAAGTTGAGAGCATCGAAGCCGTCGAGTCAGTTGTTGAAAGCTCTACCGCGGTAGATGCATCAGATACGGCTGAGTTTGATATAGCGAGCGTGGATGCACTAACACCGATCGTTGACAGTGAGTCTACGGATGCGAGTGGCTCTAGCGAGAGCTCATCAACACCTGACACCAATGTGCCTTTAGAGGCCGCTGAGTCCTCGTCTGAAGCTGAAGCTGAAACAACTTCTGAGCCTGAAGCGCAAACAGAGGCCACGTTTGAGCCTGAAACAGAAATTGATCCAACGTCTGAACCAGAGACAGAGACGGATCCGACATCAGAGCCAGAGCCAGAACCAGAATCTGAGACTGAACCTGTGACTGTTTCTGAACCTGCACAGCCCATGGAACCTATAAGCAGTGAGCTGCTATTTGACTACGAAAGCCAACTTGTACCCAGCTACATAATTGAAGACAACACCAACGGCAATGTGATTGATAATGCAACAGCCACTCTCGGGCGAGTTCTTTTTTACGATGTACTGTTGTCTTCCAACGACACAGTCTCTTGTTCAAGTTGTCACCAGCAAGACGTCGCATTTTCAGACTCGGATATAACAAGCACAGGTGTCAACGGCACAACGGGTCGTCATTCAATGCGGCTAGTGAATACACGCTTTGCCGAAGAATCTAATTTCTTTTGGGATGAACGTGCAACCTCACTGGAGGAACAAACCACTCAACCTATTCGAGATCATGGGGAGATGGGATTTAGTGGAGACAACGGTGCGCCTGATTTTGATGCGCTTATTAGTAAGTTGTCAGAAACCAACTATTACCCAACGCTTTTCACGATGGCATTTGGAAATTCACTGATTACCGAAACTCGAATGCAGGATGCTATGGCGCAATTTATTCGTAGCATTCAGTCCTTTGATAGCCGCTACGACACCGGACGTTTACAAGCAGGAAATAATACGAGTAACTTCTCAAATTTTACCGCTATTGAAAATGAAGGTAAACGCTTGTTCATGCAAGCTGCAACCTTTACCGATGGAACCGGGCAACGTGCAGCGGGGTCAGGCTTGAGCTGTAACAGTTGTCATAATGCGCCAGAATTTGATATTGATGAGAACTCAAGAAACAACGGTGTCATATCAGTTGCGGGAAATCTGATTGATACTGATACAACCAACACCAGATCACCCACTCTTAGAGATGTATTCGCAGATTCAGGCACGGAAAACGGCCCCTTTATGCACGACGGATCACTGGCAACTTTCGATGATGTTCTTAATCACTATAACGATATAACCGTAGACACAGTGGTGAATCCAAATTTGGATAACCGGCTCGACGGAGGCGTAGGTCGAAACAATGGACCGGGTCAAAAGCTACTATTAACTGAGCTAGAACGCACAGCCATAACAGCATTTATTAAGACGCTAAGCGGTGCGAATGTCTACACCGATGAAAGATGGGCTGATCCGTTTCTATCTGATGGCAGCTTAGATTTAACTCAATAGTGCTTATGGGTGAGTGGCTATCGCGCTAGGGGTTCCAAGGGATTGACCTCATTATTCAACGCTTAACTACAGCGTTTAGGACGCTTTAGCTTAGTGGTTACCCACCTTTTTTGCCACCGCCGTTACTTCCACCGTTTCCACCACCTCCGCTGTTTCCATCGCCACTGTTGCGACTTTCACCATCATTGCCACTGTTGCCGTCGGCCCCACGGCTGTTGGAATCAGAACTCTGATCATTGGATTCTTTACTATTTGTATCTGCGCTTTTAGATTTCTGTTCTTCGAATTCACGCTTTAATTGTTCGCGCTCGCTCTTCGATTTTTTTTTAAAATTTTCATACGTATCTCGAAGTTGATCTTTTTCAGAATCATCCATACTTTCGAAGCGTTCAAATTCATCGCGTATTTGCTCGCGAGCAACTTCGTCAAGTTGATTAAAGCGATCGAATTGCTCCTTAACTCGCACACGCTCGCTATCGTTGAGATCGTTCCAGCGCGTTAATCCACGCAATACGTTTTCTCGCCGATTCTCATCCATGCTGTCCCAGCCGTTTTCCAAGTTGCTGAGTGCTGCTTTTTCAGCATCTGACAGATCGTTCCATGTCGGCGCGGCATGAGCCTGCGCCAGCAAACCAAACAGAGTCAGTACTAAGAGAAATGAGCGAATCATAGTGATTTCTCCGCTGCATCCTGTTTATCAGAATCCTGCTGATTTGATATAAGCCATTTATCCACGTCCACCCCTAATTCCTCAACCTCAGCCGTTTGACCTAACCATTCTAAAAATTCCGGATCGAGTTGTTCTTCCGATGCCGACACGTTTGCGACAGCCACCAGCAGTAAAACACCCCCAATTACAGTTACCTGTTTGCTCACACGGCCTAACCTGAGTTCATTTCCATCCATTGTAGGAATTCTACCGACTGATAGAACTCTATGTCGTCCGAAGCGCTCAATATGTGTAAATCTTCAACAAAACCTGTCTGCCCTGAAGTCGCAACGTTTGGCGAAGCGATAGGTGGCGATGCGACATCCACGGGTTGCGACACCAACTGCATGCACAAAACAGCCACGAAAACAGCGGCACAAGCGCCACTCACGGCAGCCGGCCAGCCCAACTGCGGCATGAATCCCACTCTGCGTTCACCCGCCAAAGCACGATGGCGAGCGGCACTTAAGCGGCTAGTCACATTGAAATCAAGATTCTCCACTTGTTCGTCTAAATGAGACGACAGCGCATTTTTTAACCCTTTCTCTTCAATGGTTAGCGCATCGGTGAGGCTGTTTTCGCCCTTACTCTGCTTGTTCATAATTGTTTGAAATCCTTAAGCTGCTCGCGCATCTCTCTAACAGCCCTGCTCAAATGTGTCTTTACCGACCCCTCGGATACTCCCATTACCCCAGCTGTCTCCTTCACACTCATGCCTTGCCATAATCGCAACACCAATGCTTGCTGCTGCTTTACTGACAAACTTTCTAGTGCGCTTTGCATCGTGGCGTTCATATCTAACGATTCCAGCATGACATCCGGACCAAAATCGGGTGAATCAAGCTGATCCACTGCATCATCGACTATCTCAGACTCTTTCTCGTTTCGCCCAAACCATTGGGTCAATCGCGAAAAACCCCGTTTGCGATGATGATCGCTAATACGGTTGTTTAATACTCTAAAAAATAGCGGCGCCCATTGGTCGCTCGGCTTGGAGATATAGTTCTTAACCATACTAAACATACTGTCTTGCACGATATCTAAGGCTGTATCGCGGTTCTGACAAGCCGCCATAGCAATCACATACGCTTGCTTTTCAACAGATGCCAAGAAGCTATCGATACTCATATCGATCGTATCTACTGCTCTTGTTGGGACTGAATCGACCAAGGTCAGGTGCTGTTCCATACGCCTATATCGCTCTTAGCAGTATAGAAGCTGGTTTATCAACATGAACGATGATTTATCGCTAAACGCATTCTTACTGCGCTTAGCATCACTGCGGTTTCATCGGTTAGTGCTGTTCTGTGTGCTTGTGTCATTTTTCAGGTCTACCTCAATGCGATGTCGTTGAGCAAATGTTTCACGCTATAGACCTTAAAACGGGTTCACACGCATTCGGTTGACATTAAATTTCCTTTTTTTACATTTTTTTCAACATTTACTCGAATCGACCTGTATTTGTCGAATTACCTCCACTGATGCCACCTATTGATTTGATGTCAACCGATTCAACACCGAGCCGTTGTACTCAGAAGAATTTATGCAATCGAGACTCATGTGATTCAATCTAACAAGGCTATTTTCCTAACCACGCTCTTGACACTTGCGGGCTGTAGCGCTGGCGTTGAGAACAACGATCTAAGCGATACCACTGCGCTGACTACTGATACAGCAGGTGATACAACCACCGACACCACTGTTACTGAAGAAACCGACGTCCCCACTAGTGCTTTAGACCAGCAAATAAGCGTCTTGCTGGATGATCAAGGCATAACGGGCGATCCAACCACGGGCTTAACCATTCCATCGATTGACGACCCGCTCTCCCAGCTGGGAATGAAGTTATTCTTCTCTAAGAGCCTAGGGGGCGAATTCGATAGCGGTTGCGTCACGTGCCATCATCCGGCGTTGGGCGGAACCGACAACCTGACTTTAAGCGTAGGGGTTGAAGCCATTGACGTTGACTTATTAGGTCCTGGCCGACGTAAAACAAACGGGGCATTTCCCATACCCCGTAACGCACCCACCACTTTTAACAGCGTGTTGTATCGACAAGGGTTGTTCTGGGATTCACGTATCAAACAACTGGATAGCGGCATACGGACGCCAGAGAGTGCATTCGATACACCCAGCCCAAATGCCGGATCTAGCTTACTCATCGCTCAAGCTAAATTTCCTGTGACGTCTAACGAGGAGATGAAAACCGAACGGTTTGAGCCAGGCGCAAACAACGACGCCATACAAGCACATTTAGCTGCTCGCATTGGTGGTTACGACGGACTCTTCAATGCGGCAGATGAACTCACAAACAACCGCTGGCCCGAGGAATTTCAAGCAGCTTTTGGCAGTAGCGAATCGGCGGAGTCCCTTGTTACCTATGACAATATTGCTCAGGCATTGGCAAGCTACGAAGCCTCGCAAGTATTTATCAACACCCCCTGGAAAAATTACATTGATGGCAATAACTCGGCTATTAGTGATGAAGCAAAACAAGGGGCTGTCTTGTTTTTTACCTCTGAGCAAGATGGTGGCGGTGATTGCTCACGCTGTCATTCCGGCGACTTTTTCTCCGACGAGGATCATCACGTTATCGGGTTTCCGCAAATTGGACCTGGTACCGGCGACGGCGTAACACGTGATGATGATTTTGGCTTGGGGCGCGAAACCGGCAATGCGGATGATCGCTACAAATTTAGAACACCATCGTTACTAAACGCTTCAATGACAGCCCCTTATGGACATGCCGGCGGCTATCAGACGTTACAAGAAGTGGTTCGTCACTACGATAGACCCAACCGAGCTGAGGATATTTTTGATGACAATGATTGGTGTACGCCCATCGCTGATGAGAACGTGAATGACTGCAATGCGCTATTCCCCAATGCGTTAGCCAATACACAACGTGCTCAAAATGCACTGGATGATCAGCCACAGGACGAATCTATAAACGGCATCAATTTGAACAACAATGACATTAACGCCATTGTCGCGTTTATTGAAACGCTAACCGACCCGTGTATTCAAGATCGCAGTTGCATCGCGCCTTGGATTCCAGAGGCTAC
>CALKLO010000111.1 GCA_937991945.1 uncultured Granulosicoccus sp. | reverse complement strand
TCAGGTAATCATGGGTAACTCAGAAACTGAATAGGCCAGCCGAATAGTTTTGTTTAATACTGGATCCTCAAGTTCCATTTGGTATTCCAATGCAGGTCGTACAGAGCCGATGGCCCCAAGAGTGCCGCATAGCATTGCAGCATGCGTGGGTAATTGTGATTCGAGCATTAGCTGGTGTAACGGGAGGATTTGAGCAAGAGAGCCAGTCTGATACAGCACGGTGTCTTTATTTTCGGTGATGTGGCAGCGCAGAATAATGTCATCCAAGTGGTCTTTGAGCGTATCAAGGCGCCACAGTTCTGAGGCAACGGGTTTGGCGCAGGCTTGTTTTGAAGCCGCTACTGAAAAAGCTTCTAACGCTCTGTCGGTATGGTCGCTGCCAAGCCCTAAATACCAGTGATCTTGTTGACGAATGAGCAGTGGTTCTACTTCACCGGAGCTAGAAGCCCCAAGCACTTGAATATGATTTTGCTGTGTTAATAAACTACCGGATACTTTGTAATATAAAGGAATGTGCGATGGCGCTGAAATCCCCAGTTGTGCCAATTCTTCGATGTGATGATCCACGGCATCTCGGTTACGGCCTGTCCAGCCAGCCACGATAACGTGTTCAATAGAGCACTCTATAGGCGCTTTGTCGCAGAGGAATCTCATGAGAAATGTACCTGTTTAAAAATTATTAGGTAGAAATAAAGCGATATCTGGAAACATCACGAGTAAAGCCACCATCAAGAGCATGGCCATGGCGTAGGGGATAACGCCAACCATTACATCGCTGAAATTACCGCTTTTGCGGGCAGCTTGTACAACGTATAAATTTAAACCAACGGGTGGTGTGATCAACGCCATTTCAACCAGCATGATCATTAAAATGCCAAACCATAATGGGTCGTAGCCTAGTTGGATAATAATAGGCACAACAATAGGAATAGTGGCAACCATTAGAGACAAGGTCTCTATGAAGAATCCTAAAACGATATACATCAGTATGATGACGAGCAAAGTTTCGAGCGCCCCCAAGCCTAGGTGCTCAAGGAAGTCGCGAAGTGCACCACTGACACCTGATGCGGTTAGCACGAAATTTAAGACGTAGGCTCCGACCACAACCAGCATAATCATTGAGGTGGTTTTAACAGTGCCCTTTAGGCTTTCCACTATCATGCTCACGGACAGTGCTCGTTGTCCGGCGGCGATGAGCATGGCCATAGCAACACCAACGGCTGCAGCTTCTGTAGGGGTTGCCCAACCTGCGTAAATAGAGCCGACGATGGCGCCGAATAAAACGAGCAAGGGCAGTAAATCAATCAGGCCTGCGAACCGTTGAGCCCAACTTCGAGATAATCCAGGTCCACCTAAGGAGGGCCTTAAAACGCATAGCAGTGCAGTAACCACCATAAACAACAGCGCTAGCAAAAGACCCGGTATAAGCCCTGCTAAAAATAGTTTGGGAATAGAGGTTTCGGTGAGAAACCCGTACACAATTAGGTTTATCGAGGGTGGGATCATTATGCCAAGCGTGCCTCCAGCAGCTATGGCCCCTGAAAATAACCGCGGATCGTAGTTCAATCTTTCGGCTTGAGGCATGGCGACAGATGCCACTGTTGCAGCGGTTGCAACCGAGGAGCCTGAGGTGGCAGAGAACAGCGTTGCTGTAGCAATGTTTGCGTGTATTAGACCACCTGGTAGCCAAGATACCCACGATTCCAGTGCCGAATAGGTACGCTGCGCGATACCGCTTCTGACTAATATCTCTCCGAGTAATACAAAGAAGGGTATGGCGATGAGGGTCGCGCTATTAGATGATGACCAAATGACCTGACCCAGCCCTCGCATCAGTGGAAAGGGGCTGAAGAATACGTCTATTCCGAAGGCCAGCAAAAATAGAACAATGCCCACTGGAATGGATAGAGACAGGAAAATCAATAACCCAGCAGTGGTGAATAGAATCATGAGTCGTCAGGCATTCCAGCTGTTCGACTTATCGATGTGTAATCTGATTTTAAGGCGTAATAAAAAAGTGCCGTCGTTAACACGCATGCCGAGACAGCGAACCAAACCCAGCCAGCCATCCACATTGATTGTGGAATCCACAGAGGTGTTTCAAGAGTGGTGTTAGCGGTTGAGCCGTTTTGGATTGATTTGGCTAGTACTGGCCAAACACGATAAGAGATAACAACCGCTGTGCTTGTTAGTGCTAACAACGCTATAGCATCAAAAATGGCGCGATAACGGGAGTGACATCGACATCTGATCAAGTCGATACGCACATGCGCTAGGCTGGTTAGGGCGTAGCTCATGCCCCAACTGGTCGCAATGGCCATGGCGTAGCCTGAAAGCTCATCCGTTCCACCTAAGGAATGTCCCACTTGTCTGGCTACGATATCAATCAGTGTTACCGCAACGCTTAACAAGAGTAATCCTCCTGCAAGCACAGCCAAACCGTTGTTGGTGCGCTGAAGCAGGAGGAGAACGTTGTTCATAAAGTGTTAAACAAAATTAGTTAAGTTTAATTTCAACCCCGGTTGCAGCGCCCACTGTGTCGTTCCAACGCTGTGCCCAATCACCACCGGCACGTTCGGCCCAATCTGGAAGAACCTTGCTGACGAGAATTTCACGCGCTGTTGCGAAGTCTTCATCGCTCACATTAACTAACGCCATGCCTCGCTTCTCACCGGGACAATCACCTTCGCCAGTAAGACACGCAATGTCAGTTGCCAGTGCTGTTTGAGCCGTAGCCCAAGCGGGTGCTTCCAGTTGCTCGCTAACTTGCTCTTGAATGAGCGTTTGTTCTTCGGGGCTTAAGCTGGTCCATTTGTCCATATTCATAGCGGTTACAACCGGATCCCAACCTCCTAAAGGAATAGGGAGTAAGTGGGTTGATACCTCCCACCAACCAGCGCTGTAGCCAGAGCCTGCACCGGTCACTGCGCAATCCACAACGCCGCGTTGAAGAGCACCAGGAACTTCACCAAAACTGACGTTGACAGCTTCAGCACCCAACGCTTCAAGTAGTTTCCCCGTGAGGCGACCAGAGGCACGAATTTTCTTACCGGCCAGGTCTGCAAGTCCTGCTATCTCTGCATTGCAAAATACGACCTGAGGAGGATAGGGCGCAATGCCTAATACTTTCGAATTGAAGACATCTTTATAGATGTCATCGACAAGAGGTCTCGCAGCTTCAATCATGGCCTTTGCTGACTCAGCATCGGTGGCAATCAAAGGGACGTCTAGACCTTCCAAAGCGGGAGAGTCTGACACGGCGTAATCAGCGACGGTCATGCCGACATCGAATACGCCTGTGCCTAGCATGCGAAAGACATCGCCGCCTTTGATGCCCATTTGATCATGGGTGGTCAGGTTAACCGTGAAACTTCCATTGCTGGCTGCGGGTAGTGTGTCATTCCAGAAGGGTGCTTCGTAAAGCTTGTGCAATGGCAGTCCGCTCCAACTACCAACAACGGACAATTCCTGTTCTGCTTGGGCAGCTCCACTTAGGGCGGTAATTCCCAATGCAACTCCAATGGCTAGCTCGCGTAGTTTCATTAATTTCTCCCAGTCGGTGATGTCTAGCATGTGCGTGTCTTGGTGATATTCGGGCCACACAGAATTTGACGCGAATAGTCAAAAGAATGCAATTGCAGTGGTATTAAAGCAAATCGTTTTTTATTGTACGTTAGTATAAGAAAAGGTTATCGGGTGAGGTGATCTACGCAGCAGTAGGCGTGAAGTTTTCAGCATAGAACCGGTACCAATTGCCCCCCATGATTCCGGCTACTTCATCAGCCGACATGCCAAGTGTTCTTAGACCTTGCTCGATATTTCCAAAATCCCGGTTGTCCTGGAACCACTGCGGCATGGGTGGGAATCCGGGCGATGCAGCAGAACCTTCGCCGTAATCGATTTCTTTGCTCCAGCGGCCGACTCGCATCCATTCAACAATAGCGTCTGGTTGATCTTGGCAGAGATCTGTGCCGAGCCCTAAATGCTGAACGCCGTATTTGTCTGCTGTACGAGCGATCATGGTGCAAAAGCTTTCCAGCGTACAGTCAGTTTTACCGTGCAAATGATGCGGGTAAAGTGAGAATCCGAACATGCCGCCATTGGAGGTTACAGCCTCAATGACGGACTGCCGTTTGTTACGTAGTGCAGGCTCCCATTCATGGGGGTTAGCGTGCGTAATGGCGATAGGTCTTTGAGAGAACTCAGCGGCTTCAATGGTTGAGTGATCGCCCGAGTGACTCATATCAACGACAAGCCCAACGCGATTCATTTCCCTCACCACTTGCTTGCCCATGCGCGTTAGGCCGCTATCGTAAGATTCATAACAGCCTGTTGCTAGTAGAGACTGATTGTTATAAGTCAGCTGCATGAAGCGTGCGCCCAACGTGTGCACGATTTCGACAAGACCGATATCGTCTTCGATGGGGCTTGGGTTTTGGAAGCCAAAGAAGATAGCGGTTTTGTTATTGGCAACTGCATGGTCAACATCAGCAGCGACTTTGCCTGCAAAAATAAGGTCAGGGTATTGCTCGAACCACCTATTCCATTGCTCAAAGTTCAGTACGGTTTCGCGAAAATTCTCGTGATAGGCGATTGTTACGTGTACAGCGTGTACACCACCTTCGTTCATTTGCCGGAATATTTTTTCAGACCAATTGGCATATTGCAGATTATCGATTCGCATCGGCAGGGTCTCTATAGCGATTTCAATGGGTATCGAGAGCGTAACGAATT
This sequence comes from uncultured Granulosicoccus sp., assembly GCA_937991945.1. Lineage (GTDB taxonomy): Bacteria > Pseudomonadota > Gammaproteobacteria > Granulosicoccales > Granulosicoccaceae > Granulosicoccus. The sequence continues at coordinate 14,050 of CALKLO010000111.1, read as the reverse complement.
GGATACCGTTAACGTCATGGATACGACGGTGCCAAATCTGGCGTGTTTCGATGGATCATGGTTAATGGTCCTTAACTGGTATTACCGCTGAAATTTTTCACATCGCACTACTCAGATTGTATCCGATAATCGTTCAAAAGCGTCAGCGAGCTGGCGCATATGGTCATATGCTAAATAATATCTCTACTTTAGATGTAACGTGATGAATTAAAATTCTACATTGCAGTAAAAATCCCCTATGATGTTGAAAATGAAATATAAAACATGTTCACAAGTGTACAGCCTGTACGGGAATCAATAAGAAGTAACGCGCCAATCCAGAAAATTGGCTCAGACAACGCTATTAACTATTAAACCGAGTGGAAATTAGTTTACTGCCAAATGCTGCAATTTGACGGACGAAGAGCATGTAAATACTTCTCGAGCGTTGAACATAATCTACTCGGTCAGTTGTGTGTGTATACAAGACGTGTACATGTTGATTGTTGATACATTTTCAAGCTATAAAGAGAACCGGACGCGTGAATAGCAAAACTTCCCAACAGACGGCTAAGAAAAATTTCTACGAAGACCTGAAGTGGAAGATCCTGACCATGGAGCTCGAACCGGGAAAGGATCTCGATGAAGTTGGATTAAGTGAACAATATGGTTTATCGAGAACGCCCGTACGTGATGTGTTCCGCCGCATGGCTGGCGAAGGCTTTGTCGAGATAGTCGGTAACCGCGGCGCCTCCGTCGCCTCAATGAATCACAAAACACTCAAAGAATTTGTTCAAACAGCTCCATTAATTTATGTCTCGGTAACACGGCTTGCGGTCAATAACGCAACTCCTGCGCAATTAAGAGAGCTCAAGCGTGTACAGACTAAGTATCGGAACGCTGTTAAAAAAGACATGATCGACGAATTGGTCATTCACGACAATCAATTCCACACAATGATGGGTGAGATGGCCGATAACCATTATCTTGCTGCAAGCCTCCAGCGGCTGTTGATTGACCATGCGCGCATCTCGCACACGTTTTTGGATAGAACTCACGTTAAGGAGCGCGATTTACTCAGTCGCTCGGTTACGCATCATGAGCAAATTATAGACGCGATAGATGGTGGTCTTGAAGAGGCTGCAGTAGCATTAACGCTTGAGCATTGGGAGCTCTCGCGCTTACAAGCGGATATTTTCGTCAATCCTGAGCCGATACCATTAGAGCTAATGGCCAGCTAGACGTACCGTTAAGTACCAACGCTATGCGAGCTGCACAATAACGTGCAGCAGAAAAATCTATCGATCGCTCACATCCAGTTCATCTAACGCTTGCAGGCTATCGAGCAATTCCTCGTAGCGTTGCTCCCCCAGAACCGCAATGAAGCGAGCTGATATATCACTCGCTTGAGCTTGATTGTTCTTGATAATCATCTGGCCATCAGGGGTAATGTCGATAAGTTGTCGACGTCGATCATCTTTGTCTGGGGTTCGTGTCACCAAGCCCTTATCGAGCATGGTTTGCACAATGCGAGTCAGGCTGGGCAATAGTAGGCAAGCCCGATCTGCCAATTTGCTTGCATCCAGAGCGCCGCATTCAGACAATACTCTGAGCACTCTCCACTGCTGTTCTGTAATGCCAGTTTCGCTCAACATATCCCGAATGGGCGACATGACTTTTTCACGTGCACGCGCTAGCGCTATAGGCAACGACCTTGACGTGGGGGGTAATGATTTTTTTTTAGCGCCTCGTTGATTCATCGGATCTCTTTGCCGTTACGTCCCTGGGTAAGTTGAAAGTCTATGTTGACAGAATAGGAAAATATAATTTAACATATTAATACTTAACTTGTTAACCAAATACCAATCATGCCTCACATAGTCATCGATTATTCGCCGAATGTTGAAAGTCACGTTGACATGTCCGCACTGTGCGAGCTGCTGCGAAGTACGGCAGCAACTATAGACGCCTTTCCTATGCCAGGCCTCCGGGTCAGGGCGACAAAGGCAGATCACTACGCGATCGCTGATGGTAATAAGCAACATGGATACATTGATGTGTCTGTTCGACTTAGAGCCGGGAGAAGCTTGGAAGTCAGGCAAGCAGCTATTCAAGCGCTATTTGAAGTCGCGCGAGAATACTTGTCGCCCGTATTGTCACAGCGCTCGCTAGCCTTGTCGTTTGAGATGCGCAACATTGATGCTGAGCTGTCGCCAAAGTGTGGCTCCATACGCGACCACCTACCGGAGAACTAGAACGTGTCAGATCTAAATCAAAATATTGCAAAATTGGACGTTCACCTACAGCGTTTTCGTGATCACGGTGTACTGAATTTCATAGACGGAGTTTCCACTACCGCGCAATCAGGGGAGCTGTTTGATAATTATTCTCCGGTTGATGAATCCTACATATGCAAAGTCGCAAAAAGCTCGGTAGCTGATGTCGATCATGCAGCAAAATCTGCAGCCGCCGCATTTCCTGCCTGGCGTGATATGCCGGCTAAAGAGCGTAAAGCTGTTCTATTGCGTATTGCGGATGCTATTGAGGCTCGCGCTGAGGAAATCGCCCTGTGTGAGTGTTGGGACACCGGTCAAGCCTTTCGCTTTATGTCAAAGGCTGCCATTCGAGGTGCTGAGAATTTTCGCTATTTTTCTGATCAAGTGAGCTCAGCAAGAGATGGTAAAAACTTACGTTCGCCAACCCTGATGAACATAACCACGCGAGTGCCAATTGGCCCCGTGGGTGTCATTACGCCGTGGAACACTCCGTTCATGCTGTCCACGTGGAAAATTGCACCAGCATTAGCAGCCGGTTGTACAGTGGTACATAAGCCTGCTGAGTTGAGCCCTCTAACGGCGCGATTACTCATGGAAATTGCTCACGAGGCGGGGTTACCGAAGGGGGTATGGAATTTGGTGAATGGCCTGGGTGAAGATGCTGGACGCGCTTTGACAGAGCATCCTGCTATTAAAGCCATTGCGTTTGTTGGCGAGAGTCGCACGGGTAGTTTGATAACCCGACAGGGTGCGGATACGCTGAAGCGTATGCACCTTGAATTAGGCGGTAAGAACCCCGTCGTTGTTTTTGAAGATGCTGATCTAGACAGAGCCTTAGATGCTGTTATTTTCATGATCTACTCGATTAACGGCGAGCGCTGCACATCATCGTCTCGACTACTTATTCAAGAGAGCATTAGAGAAGAATTTGAAGCTAAGTTAATCGAGCGGGTAAACAGAATTAAGGTTGGTAACCCGTTGGATCCATCAACTGAAATAGGCCCTTTGATTGGTGAAGAACATTTCAACAAGGTCATGAGCTACTTCGGTATTGCGGGTGATGAGGGGGCTTGTGTTGCAGCAGGAGGAAGTCGCGTTGGTGATAAAGGATATTTCGTTCGTCCCACATTATTTACGCTAGCTAATAATCAGATGCGCATCGCACAAGAAGAAATATTTGGCCCGGTACTGACTTCAATTTCGTTTTCGGATGAAGAAGAGGCCATTCAGATTGGCAACGATGTGCCATATGGTTTAACTGGGTATGTTTGGACCAACGATTTAACTCGGGCGTTACGCGTCAGTGATGCCTTAGAGGCCGGTATGATTTGGGTGAATTCTGAAAACGTTCGGCATTTACCAACACCCTTTGGAGGGGTGAAAGCCAGCGGTATCGGACGCGATGGCGGTGATTGGTCTTTTGATTTTTATATGGAGCAAAAGCATATCGGTTTCGCTTTGGGCGATCATAAAATCCCCAAGCTAGGTGCTTAACGTATCCCTTAAACATAAGAGTTTGCCTTGACTCTTAGTCTATCTACATTAGGAAAATAACATGCCAATTCCAGCGCCGGTTTTAAATCCACCCTTCAATATTGTTCGTCTGAGCCATGTTGAATATAAGGTGAAAGACTTAGCAAAAAGTCGTGCTTTTTATGTTGATACGTTAGGTTTGCAAGTGACTCATGAAGACTCGACGTCTATCTATTTGCGAGCGATGGAAGAACGGGGACACCATTGCATATGTTTGATGCAAGCAGATAAAAGTGAAGTAGGTGTATTAGGGTTTAAACTGTTTAGCGAAGAAGATCTGGACAAAGCAGAAAGCTATTTTTTAGCGAAAGGGCTGCCTGTAGAATGGATTGAAAAGCCGTTTATGCAACGCACACTGCGCACAACAGATCCATGGGGAATTCCACTGGAATTTTACGTAAAAATGGACAGGCTGGAATCCATTCACCAGAAATACAAGCTCTACAATGGTGTTAAGCCACTGCGAATTGATCACTTCAACATGTTCAGTGCCAACGTTGATGATAGCGTTGCGTTCTATAACGACATTGGTTTTCGAACCACTGAATATACAGAGGATGCTGAAACTGGGCATGTGTGGGCCGCATGGATGCAGCGTAAAGGGGGCGTGCACGATGTCGCTTTTACTAATGGCGTCGGACCACGCTTACATCACACGGCGTTCTGGGTACCCACACCGCTGAACATTATCGATTTGCTGGACTTAATGGCAACGACAGGTTGGGTCGATAATATAGAGCGTGGGCCTGGCCGGCACGGCATCTCAAACGCGTTTTTCCTGTACATTCTTGATCCTGATGGTCATAGAATAGAAATATATTGTTCCGATTATCAGACTATTGATCCTGATCACGAGCCTATTAAATGGGATTTGAAAGATCCGCAACGTCAAACTCTGTGGGGTGCTGCGGCACCTAAAAGCTGGTTTGAACATGGCTCAACGTTTGTTGGTACTGATGTACAAGAACCTGCCTTAAAGGCACAGCCCATTATTGCACCTTAAGAGAACAGCCCAATGTTGACACTTAAAGACCCTAGCTTGTTCAGACAAGCTGCCTTAATTGGTGATAAATGGATTGAAGCAGACGCGGCCACGGGAATTGCTGTTACTAACCCAGCTACGGGTGAGCTACTCGGTTATGTGCCGAAGTTGGGTGAAAAAGAAACCAATGACGCAATCATGGCCGCAGAAAATGCTCGCGGTGCTTGGGCTGCATTAATTGCCAAAGATCGCACCACCATTTTGCGTAAGTGGTTTGATCTTATGATGGAAAACCAAGACGATCTAGCTACCATACTGACCGCCGAGCAAGGCAAACCTAAAGCCGAAGCTATGGGCGAAATAGCCTATGGCGCATCGTTTATTGAGTGGTTTGCTGATGAAGCTCGACGCGCTTACGGTGATGTGATCCCAGGGCACGCTCCTGACAAAAGAATCATTGTTCTAAAGCAAGCCATTGGTGTGGTTGCAGCCATTACTCCATGGAATTTTCCAACCGCTATGATTACGCGCAAAGCAGGTCCAGCATTGGCTGCTGGTTGCTCCATGGTCTTAAAGCCTGCTAGTCAAACGCCATTCTCTGCAATAGCACTTGCTGTACTGGCACAAAGAGCCGGTGTGCCTGACGGAATCTTCTCAGTGGTTACGGGCGCTGCTCGTGAGATCGGTGGCGCGATGACAGCCAGTTCGCTTGTGAAAAAGCTGACGTTTACAGGTTCTACAGAAGTAGGCGCGACGCTTTACGCGCAATGCGCACCAACGATAAAAAAGTTAGCGTTGGAGCTGGGCGGAAATGCGCCGTTTATTGTCTTTGATGATGCGGATATCGATGCGGCGGTAGAAGGCGCCATCATTGCAAAATTTAGAAACAACGGCCAAACCTGTGTGTGTGCCAATCGCATATATGTTCAAGACGCGGTGTATGACGAATTCGCTCAAAAATTGAATGAAAAACTGGCAACGCTGCCTGTTGGAAATGGCTTCGACGCTGGTGTTGTGTTTGGTCCGCTCATTGATGATGCTGCCGTTAGTAAAGTGGTGGAGCATATTGCTGACGCCACAGCTAAAGGTGCCACCGTACTCTGCGGCGGTAATCGACACGCATTGGGTGGTACTTATTTCGAACCCACCATATTGACCAACGTGACCTCAGACATGGCTGTGGCCACCGAAGAGACCTTTGGACCGGTAGCGCCGTTGTTTCGTTTCACCAAAGAATCAGAGGTTGTAGCTGCCGCTAATGCCACAGAGTTTGGCTTAGCGTCTTACTTTTATTCTCGAGACTTAGCCCGCGTATGGCGAGTCGGTGAGGCATTAGATTACGGCATGGTCGGTGTAAACACCGGGTTGGTATCCACAGTGGAAGCACCTTTTGGTGGCGTTAAGCTCTCAGGCTTAGGCCGTGAGGGGTCGCACTACGGACTGGATGAATTTTTCGAACTAAAATACCTGTGCTTAGGTGGTATTGAGGCAGAGGCATCGTGAGTCGTCCTAAATTTGCCAGCTTCCAAAGCCAGGGTGAGGCACTCTATGGTGCGGTAACCGACGATGGCATGATTGCATTGTCGGGTGACTTCCCTCAGTGGCCTACACTTCAGGATGTGATCATAGCCGGTGGTTTGCCGGCGCTAACAAAAGCCTGTGAGAACAGAGCGGTGAGCCATACAGATGTCACCTACGACATTCCGTTGGCTCGACCGGGCAAAATTATTTGTGTAGGCGTAAATTTCCCCGACAGAAACGCTGAATATAAAGATGGCCAAGACGCGCCTCCCAACATGTCTTTATTTATTCGTTTTCCAAGTTCATTTACGGGTCACAACCAGCCGCTTATCCGTCCCCCTGAGTCTGACAAGTTGGACTACGAAGGCGAGATCGCGATTGTCATCGGCAAGGCTGGGCGACGTATTACCCAAGCCAATGCGTATGATCATATTGCGGCGTTGTCTTTATGCAACGAAGGTACTATCAGAGACTGGGTTCGGCACGCTAAATTCAACGTCACGCAGGGTAAGAATTGGGATAACTCAGGGGCAATTGGTCCTTGGCTTGTGCCATTCAGCGATGCTTCACAGCTGGATGACGTGCGCTTGTGCACACGCGTCAATGGGGAGCTTCGACAAGAAGATAGAACCAGTCGAATGCTATTTCCAATACGACGACAAATTGAATATATATCTACGTTTACTACGTTGCTCCCAGGCGACATCATCGTCACGGGCACACCGACAGGTGCTGGCGCTCGATTTGATCCGCCTCGTTTTCTTGTACCTGGCGATGTCATCGAGGTTGAAGCCGACGGCATAGGTACTTTGGTCAACACGGTTGAGGATGAAGCGTGAGCCTTACGTCTGAGCAGGTTAACGAAGCTGCTGCGAGTCTTATCGCAGCAGAGGCTCAACAGCTGCAAATAGGTTTATTGTCGTTGCAGTATCCAGGTTTGAACATGGATGATGCGTACCAGATACAGGCAGCGTTATTAGCGCAAAAGCTTGCAGCGGGTCGTAGCATTTTGGGATGGAAAATTGGCTTAACATCCAGAGCGATGCAGCTTGCTTTAAACATCACGACGCCGGACAGTGGAATTTTGTTTGACGACATGTTGTTCGCAAGCTCTGATACCGTGCCAAAAGGACGATTCATACAGCCGCGTATAGAGGCAGAAATTGCGTTTGTTATGAAATCTGCCTTATCGTCTGAAAATGTTACACGCGAAGATGTCATTGCCGCTACAGACTACGTCACTCCTAGTATCGAAATACTGGATACCAGAATTGTACGTAGCGACCCCACGACAGGTCAGACAAGAAGCGTGTTTGACACTATCTCGGATAACGCTGCCAACGCAGGTATTGTATTAGGTGAACAAAAACACGATGTTCACGATCATGATCTTCGTTGGGTGGGAGCCATTGTCAGCGCAAACGGCTCTGTTGAAGAGACAGGTTTGGGTGCTGGGGTGCTCAATGATCCTGTTGAAAGCGTCGTTTGGTTGGCACGACGGATGGCTCAGTATGGGCATCAAATAGAGCCCGGTCAGGTTATCTTATCGGGAAGTTTTATTCGTCCTTTAGAGTGTCCTTCTAACACGAAAATTGATGCGGACTACGGTGCATTTGGGCGAGTCACTATAGCCTTTGATTGATCAATCTCATAAGGCTAATGTGCGCGGGGCCATATTCATGGTCCTAGCTATGGCTGCATTTTCGGTCGAGGACATGTTGGTTAAGGCGGTGTCCGTGACACTGCCAATCGATCAAATACTTATTATCTTCGGCACGTTGGGCGCTACATTTTTTATGCTGTTCGCAAGGGTGCATTCTGAAACAGTTTTCCATCCGGCTATAACAAGCCGAGCGCTTGTTGCGCGATCTCTATGCGAAGTTGCTGCTCGTTTGTTTTTCACACTGGCCCTAGCCACGACATCTTTGTCTAGTACGTCTGCAATTTTACAAGCGACACCACTAGTCGTCATGATTGGCGCGGTATTCATGTTCGATGAAAAAGTGGGCTATCGACGTTGGGCTGCAGCGATAGTGGGTTTTATCGGCGTGTTGCTCATTATCAAACCTGGGGCTGACAGTTTCGAGCCGGCGTCGTTGTTTGCTGTTTTGGCCACCTTGGGTTTTGCAGGCAGAGATCTAGGAACCCGTGCCGCACCGAAAGGCTTGTCTAGTATTCAGTTGGGCGTGTACGGTTTTCTCATGCTTGTCGTGGCGGGAATGATAGCCATGATTGGGGGCAGTGAGTGGGTAGTGCCCTCCTTGAAAGTGTCGGCGCAGTTGTTATTAATGGCCGTGTTTGGTGTGGCCGCTTATTTTGCTTTGACCCTAGCCATGCGCAGTGGTGAAATCGCCGTGGTGACACCGTTCAGGTATACCCGTCTGTTGTTCGCCCTTGTCTTGGGATTACTCGTGTTCTCTGAAGTCCCCGATACGCTTATGCTGGTTGGGTGTGTATTGGTTGTGTTCAGTGGTTTGTTTAGCTTGAGGCGTGCGGCTAAGCTCGCAACGTAGGCGCTAACGTATCGGTGCCAGTAAGCACGTGCACTATAAGTTGCCATAGCGCCACAGGAGATCTTAATCAACCCTGGCGCCACGGCATTGGCGTAGTCGGTTCAGTGCTGCTAGCAGGTGTAGTTCATCCCGAGACGACCACCGTCAACATAAATTGTCTCACCGGTGACATAGCTTGCCTTTGGCGATAAGAGAAACGACACAACGTTTGCGATCTCTTCGGGTGAGCCCACGCGTTTGAGTGGTGTACGAGACATGACCATGTCCATTGCGGCAGGGTTAGCGTTAACGGATGCCATCATTTCGGTATCTATGGATCCGGGTCCGACCGCATTGACTCGTATATTGTGTGAGGCCAGTGCCAATGAGGAAGATTTAGTCAATTGCATAACACCGCCTTTGGATGCGCAATAAGCGGCAATAGTGGGTATAGCCACCAAAGCGTTTATAGATGACATATTGACAATGGCACCTTCAATATTATTAGCAACCATGCCTTTTGCGGCTCTTTGTAGCGCGACAAACGTTCCGACAAGGTTAATGTCTATGACCTTTCGAAATTGTTCAATAGGTGTTTCTAGGAAATCTCCTGGCAGTGCCACACCGGCGTTGTTGACGAGATAGGAGACTGGGCCATGCTCAGCTTCAATAGTGTCGAATAAAGCGCTTACAGCGTTCTCATCGCCCATGTCGCAAGCGTAGCCAGCAGCTCCATTGCCTATCTCTTCGGCAGCAGCTTGCACGCCTTCTGCATTGATGTCCGCCAGTACGATCTGTGCGTCCAAATCAGTAGCAATGGCCTTCGCACAGGCGAGGCCGATTCCTTGAGCACCACCCGTTATTAGTGCAATTGCGCGCTTCTTAGTCATTGATTAGTCTCTGATGTACGTCAGTGGTTAAGTTTGTTATGCCTTAGTGTGGCTTCAATGGGTATCAATAATCAACTTAGTGACCACCTTGTGCAAAATGATAATGCATCATTAACACAAAAAGGGTCAGACAAAAGTCGCCTGCAAAAACGAATAAAACGTAAACTAGCGGCATGCAACAGCGAATAACAGGTTTTCATCAAGATGGCGAACGTTACTGGGTTGCGGAGCTTGCCTGCCGGCATTGTCAACATGTCAGGCACAACCCGCCGTGGACAAACCGACGTTGGGTGGTAACCGAACAAGGCCGAGCTAGCAAAGTAGGGCAATGGCTCAACTGCGTGAAATGTGATTCGGACGCCCCGCCAGATATGCCTGACGCTTAGTCCCAACAACGCACACCAAGGTAGGTTGCCTGCGGATATTGCTAGCGCTAGTAGGTATTGTCATAGTTCAGTAGTAGACTGGAGGCTCCTTTTTCAAATAGGAGTATCGAGTCATGGTCTCATCCTGTCTGACTGGCCGTCTATGCCGTCAATTGGGTTTCTCTGCTGGTCTGCTGTCGTTGGTGTTGTCCGGTTCGTTATCCGCCGCTGATGTAAAGCTGCGAGTGATGGAAACCACCGATTTGCACATGCATGCCATGAATTTCGACTACTACCGAAATAAGGAAGTCGATGGCTTTGGATTAGCCCGCACCGCAACGTTAATTCGCGATGCCCGTGCAGAAGCTCGCAATAGTGTTCTCTTCGACAACGGTGATCTCATCCAAGGTAACCCAATGGGAGACTACATGGCTCGATCTAGAGGGTTGAGCTACGGCGAAGTCCATCCTATGTACAAAGCGATGAACTTGCTGGGCTACGATGCTGCCAACATTGGAAATCACGAATTTAACTACGGCTTAGAGTTTCTTCTCAAGTCGTTAAGTGGTGCTAATTTCCCTTATGTATTGTCCAACGTGTACGCCGTTGATGCGGATGATGACACAAGCAACGACAAGCATTATTTCACGCCTTATTTAGTGTTGCCTCGTCAGGTCATGGACGAAGAGGGTGCTTGGCATGAACTCAATGTCGGTGTTATCGGGTTTGCTCCACCGCAAATCATGAGCTGGGACAAAGCCCACCTAGAAGGAAAAGTATCTGTACGTGGCATCATTGAAACGGCAGAAGCGTTAGTACCTGAACTGCGTGCGGCAGGTGCTGATATTGTTATTGCTATTCCTCACAGTGGTATTGCTCAATCACACCCAGATGGTTTAAAAGAAAACGCAACTGCTGAATTAGCGCTTGTTGAGGGTATAGACGCCATATTGTTTGGTCACGCTCATTCAGTGTTCCCATCAGAGGCCTACGCTGAATTTCCAGGTGCCGATCTAGAAAAAGGTACGCTGCATGGTGTGCCGTCTGTCATGCCAGGTTTTTGGGGCAGTCATTTAGGCATTATTGATTTAACGTTGAGCAACGAAGGCGATGGTTGGAGCGTGGTTGATAGCGCCGTTGAAAACCGTCCGATTTTTCGTCGCGAAGGGCGAAGCCGTGTTGCTATTGTCGGGTCTCAGCAGGACATAGTCGATGCCGTAAAAGAAGAGCACGAAGGCACCATTGAATGGGTGGGTCAACCGGTAGGTACGATTACGTCCCCCATCAATAGTTTCTTTGCCTTGGTACAAGATGATCCGTCTATTCAGATAGTCAACAATGCACAAACTTGGTACGGAAAGCAGGTCATAGAAGGAACCGAATACGAAGGGCTTCCTGTGCTATCAGCAGGTGCGCCGTTTAAGGCTGGCGGACGTGGTGGTCCAGAGTATTTTACCAATTTGCCAGCGGGTGAAATTGCGATTAGAAACGTCGCTGATTTGTACATCTACCCGAATACTGCGCGACTTGTAAAACTCAACGGTGCGCAAGTCAAGGAATGGCTCGAAAGATCAGCGGCACAGTTCAATAGGATTGACCCTACCTCAACAGAGGTGCAGCAATTGATCAGTGAGACGCATCCGTCGTATAACTTTGATGTTATCGATGGTGTCAGTTATGCCATTGATGTCACTCAAGCAGCAAAGTATGGTGACAAAGGCGAGTTGCTTGACGAAGGCGCAAGCCGAATCGTTGACTTGGCCTTTAATGGTGAGCCGATCGATCTTGCTCAAGAGTTTGTTGTTGTGACTAACAACTATCGCGCAGGTGGCGGTGGTACATTCCCAGCGCTCGATGGCAGCACGATTATTGTCGAAGCTCCACAAACCAATCGCCAGGTGTTGGTCGACTATATATTGGCCTCCGGCGAGCTAGACCCTCAAGCCGATGCTAACTGGCGTTTTGCCCCAATAGAGGGTGATGTGCAGGTTGTATTCGATACCGCACCGTCTGCTACAGATGCCAGCAACGCCGAACGATTCGAGTATTTGGAAACACTCGAGAGTGGGTTTGCTCGCTACCGTATTCCAATGGCTGAGTAATAACGTTATTAGTTAGTGTTGCAGCTCAAGGACGAGCTGCATACCCACTAGGGTTGAATTTGCATACCATCGTAGCCAGGCACTATATGGGGTGGCAGCCGAGCCAGTAGTTGCTCATAGTCCAGGTCGCTATGCAAATTAGTGAGTACTGCCCGTTTTGGTTTCAGCTGCTCAATAAACGCCAACGATTCCTCCAAGCTCATATGGGCAGGATGCTGCACCTCTCGCAGTGCATCGACAATGAGAACATCGAGGTTCTCTAGCGCGGCCAGGTCCCGCTCAGCCCGGATCCGTTTCATATCGGGTAGGTAGGCTGCGTTTCCTATTTTAAAGCCCAGCGCGTGTATGTCCCCGTGATCAGCGACTATGGGCTGAAACTCAATATTTCCCCCATCACCTTCAATAACGGTGTTGCTCGTGTGTTGAATGGTGTGGTGCGAGCAAAATGCAGGGTAACTGCTGGTAGGCGCTTGGCGGAAGATATACCCGAATGGGGGCATGACAATCTCGGCGGTGCTCTCATCCATATGGACTGGAATCGGTTTTTTCATCGACAGTGCCAGCTGGCGTAAGTCGTCTAAACCGAATATGTGATCCGCGTGCGAGTGGGTGAGTAGAACCCCGTCAAGGTGCATGACGTTGGCTGATAGTAGTTGTTCGCGCAAATCGGCCCCTGCATCAATAAGGGCAGAAGTCTTACCGCTCTCGTTGCTCGAATCAATTAAAAGTGCACAGCGTCTACGGCGATTTTTAGGATTATCAGGGTCGCACTTGCCCCATTGGTTTCCCACTCGAGGGACCCCGCCTGAAGATCCGGTGCCCAATAGGGTCAATGTTGTTTGCATACTCATGGGCTGATTCTAGCAATGCACGAGCCGATGTATCGGGTTCGGGACACGTTTTGCGAATATGACCAGGATGAGCTAGCCTAAAAATAGCTAAATGCAACTCACAATATTGTAAATATTGGACCCACTCTGTGGCATTTTACTTGCGGCAAAAGAGCTACCTGTCAATCAACGGTCATAAGCTCAATGCGCATTTTCGACACACCTTTTCGTCACTCCAATAGCTTAATTTTTGCAGCTGTGGTTTTGATCAGCGTGGGCATGACTTTAATAGCGTTCGAGCTGGGCGGTATCGCGCTCGCTGCAATGCTAAATGCGCTGTGCGCAGCCTTGTGCGTGCGATATCTGATCGATGAACCTGCACGCATAAAGTCCGAAGTTCGAGTGCGTACGCTGGCATTACAAGATATGGCTTATCGCGATGGGCTGACTGGCTTGCCTAATCGACGATTTTTTCACTGGTACCTTGAGCGTTTTCTGCCGCGTCAACCTAACCGAAAAAACGGAGAGGTTCTTAACGCACATGTGGTCTTGTTTGATCTAAACGGTTTCAAAGCCATTAACGATACCTATGGGCACGATGCGGGTGATGAGCTGTTAAAACTGATTTCGGACACAATGACGCAGCAACTACCATCAGATGTCCTGCTAGCGCGGTTAGGTGGCGATGAGTTTGTGGTCCTGGTGCGTGATCAGCAGCAGGGCCGAAAGCTGCAACGGGTTCTACAAACTATTAGAAAATCTGCCAAAACTACGCTGGTGTACGATCGTCAGCGCATTCAAGTATCTGCCAGCATCGGCGTATCGTCTTCGTATAGGCGGCGTCTAGATGTCAACGAGATGCTGCGTGAGGCTGATCGCCATATGTATCACGACAAAGCGTCGCAGCGAGATAGCAAACAATCCTCCCCGATGGCTAAGTTATTGAAAATGAAGCTTGAAGTGTAATTGCGTTGTAGGCTGGTCAAGGGGTTGGCAGCGTGGTGTTTTTTATCATCGGTTCAACGTTCATCTTAGCGAGAGTTTTCAATCATGGGGCTGATTCATAACGAGTTAATACAG
>CALKLO010000110.1 GCA_937991945.1 uncultured Granulosicoccus sp. | reverse complement strand
TTAAATCTGATTTGTTCAACGACGCTTGTACATAGCTGGCATCTAGCCATATTTCTTCAAGCGCTACGGGCAGTGTATTTAAATAGCGTGTTCGCCTGATTCGGTAATAGTCGTCAGTCTGACCAAAGGTTACCTGTTTATCTCCAGGCACTCTGTCCACCGAAATAATAGCGGCACTGGGAAGTCCACCACCGGAGAGTAGTTCGAGTCGAAAAAAACCGTAAATAGTTTTGCTGTCATCAGCATTACGAATGTAGTTACCTGAGCCTTGTATTCGCTCGAGCATGCCGTTGTCATTCAAAACCGTTAGCGATTTTCGTAACGTGCCCACGGCAATACCTAAGCGCTTAGCCATCTGGCGCTCTGGCTCAAGCCGTTCACCATCGAGAAGAATTCCTGCCTTTATTTCACGGGCAAGCATCTCGCTTATCTCTAAATGCAATGGTAATCGACTGCGTTTCGACTCACTTGGTTCTTTCATTCACAACTGGCCCATGTCGACATAAACTTCGCCTCACAATAAATTGATACACAATTGACACACTACACATGCAAGTGCTAAAAAGTGTCAAAACCTCAGATAAGGTAATCGTTCCTGTGACTGTCGTCCCTATTACTTCCCCAGATCTCGATGCACTTGAAGTGTCGTGGTTCGCACCACTTTGCTCCGATGACTACCAGCACCTAGGCGTCCCCGACGGAGACCTACGTTCGAGCTGGGAGAATACGTCCGAGATTTTGCAAACCGCGGACAAGCTCGGTTATCGCAACATATTATGCCCTTCCTCCTACCAAGTGGGTCAAGACACCCTGAGCTTTGTCGCAGCCAATGCGCCGTTAACCAGTCAAATTAATATGCTGGCAGCCGTTCGCTGTGGCGAGATGCAACCCATCATGTTGGCAAGGACTATTGCAACTTTGGACCACATGCTCAAAGGCCGACTAACGGTCAATATTATTTCCTCAGATTTTCCCGGTGAAAAAGCTGATAGTGCTTTTCGCTACCAACGCTCCAGGGAAGTGGTTGAAATACTCAAGCAAGCGTGGACCCAAGAAGAGATCAATATCAATGGCGAGGTTTATCAATTTGATGGGTTAACCACACAACCCGTTAAGCCCTATCAACAAAACGGTGGCCCTCTGCTCTATTTCGGTGGCTACTCACCACCGGCTTTGGATCTGTGCGGTGAGCACTGTGATGTGTACTTAATGTGGCCTGAGAAAAAAGACGAACTGGCCAATCGCATGAAAGCGGTAAACGCTGTGGCTGAGAAATACAACCGTACGTTGGATTACGGCTTACGTGTACACATGATTGTTCGCGACACAGAACAAGAAGCCAAAGAATATGCCGAAGAATTAGTGTCTAAACTTGACGATGATCAAGGCGCAAAGATTCGCGAACGAGCGTTAGATTCCACCTCGTTGGGTGTCTCTTTACAAGCAAAAAACCGGCAAGAAGCCAACGATGCGGGTTATGTCGAACCTCACCTTTGGACAGGAGTAGGACGCGCTCGATCAGGTTGCGGCGCCGCGCTTGTGGGCTCTACCGATCAGGTCATGAGTGAAATTGAGGCTTATCAAAAAATGGGCATACGCTCATTCATATTCTCAGGCTACCCGCACTTGGACGAATGTAAGTCGTTTGGTGAGCGTGTTTTACCTAAGCTGAAAACGTGTTCGCTACCGGAAGTCTATGGTCGAGTTCCTAGTGAGCCGCCTCTGGTTCCTTTGGCTGCCGGAGTTCGCGTGTAATGCATGCGTTTGAGCCGAGCTCTGAAAACACGCGAGATTTTCGCAACGCTTTGGGACTCTTTGGTACAGGCGTAACTATTGTGACGACCGTAGTTGATGGAAAGCCTGTTGGCATTACCGTCAATTCGTTTGCATCCGTGTCCTTAGACCCCGCGTTAGTGTTGTGGTCGCCTGCCAAGGCGTCATTGCGCTTTACCACCTTTGAATCTGCTCCGCATTATGCTATCCATGTGCTGGAGCACTCCCAAGCAGACCTAGCCTCGTTATTTGCCCGTGACGCTGAAAACTTTTCTACGTGTGATTGGCAATGGAACGAACATGGCGTACCTGTTATCGACAACGCGGTTGCACGCTTTGAATGCGAACGTTTAAGCTCTCATGATGGTGGCGATCATGCCATCGTCGTCGGTCGCGTGTTGCGAGCCACCAATTTTGGCGGAGACCCTCTTATGTTTGTTAATGGTGAATTCGGTCGTTTTCAGGGCGCAGCCTGATGCCTCTTGGTATTTTGAATGTGCCTATTGCTGTTTTAGGCACAATAAATCGCTTTGTCGGTGCGTGGTGTCGCGGCTTATCCGTTGTCTTTATAGCGGTAATGGTGCTCGCGATTCTTATTCAGGTGTTCTTTCGTTACGTAATCGGCAACGCCCTGCCTTGGCCTGACGAACTAGCGCGTTTTTGCATGCTTTGGATGACAGGTCTGATGGCGCCGGTGGCTTATCGTGAAGGTGGCTTTGTTGCTATCGATATGTTGCCGGATATGTTGGGACGTCGAACAGCCGCCGCATTAGCGTTGATCTTATTTATTGTGTCTTTATTGGTGCTGGTCATGGGCGTTAAACTTGGCCTGAAACACGTCAACAGTGGATGGTTGTTTTCATCGTCGTCGCTAAAAATACCCCTACATCTTATTGGTATGAAAGCGGTGAAGCTTAAACTTGTCTATATGTACTCGTCGTTATGGATTGGTTTGATCTTGCTCACGGTCGTCAATATCGAACTCATACTGCGCTCAATACGCGGATTGATTTTGGGCAGTAGCGCTGACGCTGACGAATCGTCTAACTCAGTTTTCGTCACTGATTCAGGAGCGAACTGATGTTAGTTTGGTTCTTACCTCTATTTTTGTTCTTCCTGTGCCTAGGGCTACCCGTTTTTTTCGGCATGCTAGCAGCGCCCGGCATTATGCTCGTTTTGAATGGCCAAGAGCGTGATCTTGCTCTGTTGTACCGCAATGTTTACAACGGCATGGATAGCTTTCCATTAATGGCGGTACCGTTCTTTATGCTAGCTGGCGAGCTAATGAACAAAGGTGGAATTACAGAGCGATTAGTCGAATTCGCACAATCGATGATGGGTCATTTACGCGGTGGCTTGGCTCATGTGAATATTTTATCGTCAATGTTATTCGCAGGGCTTTCAGGATCTGCCGTGGCCGATACATCGGCGTTAGGTTCCATGCTCATACCTGCCATGGAAAAACAGGGCTACACACGACGCTTTGCTGCAGCCATAACCGCAGCCAGCTCTGTCATCGGACCAATCATTCCGCCATCGGGCATTATGATTATCTATGCGTATGTAATGGGTGAAAGTGTCGCTGCGCTTTTTTTAGCAGGTATTGTCCCGGGCATATTAGTTGGACTCGGTTTGATGGGCATGGTGACGCTACTGGCCAACCGTTATAATTTTCCGGTTGCCTCTAAAAAATCCACGTGGCCAGAAAAAGGCAAATCATTAGGGCGCGCATTTTTCCCGCTGATGACGCCTGTGATCATACTTGGCGGCATCTTGCTGGGAGTCTTCACACCCACAGAAGCCGCAGCGGTTGCAGTGTTCTATGCGCTGATCATTGGTATGTACGTTTTGAAAACGCTCACGTGGCGAGAGCTACCCAAAATTCTGACCAAAGCCGCTATGACATCTAGTGTCGTGTTGCTTCTCGTTGGTGCCGCTATGGCCTTTAAAACAGTAGTGAGTTTGAGCCATACACCGGAGACCTTAGCCGCTTTTATTTTGGGGCTCAGTAACGACCCTTACATCCTGCTATTTTTAATCAACATCCTATTGTTTATCGTCGGCATGTTTCTGGATGCCGGACCTGCCATCATTATTTTGGGGCCAATATTGGGCCCAATTTTCACCGACTTGGGTGTACACCCTGTGCACTTTGCCATTATTATGTCGGTAAACCTGACTGTTGGGCTCGCCACACCGCCCATGGGTCTTGTGTTGTTTGTGGCCTCATCGGTATCAGGGGAACGGGTACAGACTATTGCCAAAGCCATACTGCCTTTTCTAGCAGTGGAAATAGTGGTAATTTTCTTGATCACCTACGTCCCTGCTATATCGATGACCATACCTAGACTGACTGGATTTGTTCAATAACCTTCAATTTACGCACTGTGAATCGGGTTAACACTACGAGGAGTATTATGAAAATCATGAAGCGTTCCATGCTGCTAACTGCTGCGGCACTGGCGTTCACCACGTTCACCGCATCAGCGGCTGACATTACTTTGCGCGCCACCGCAAACTCAAATGAAAACGACGAAGACTATGACGGTCTTGTTGTTTTCAAAAACTACGTAGAAGCAGCATCAAACGGTGCAGTAGCCGTAGAGTTGTTCATTGGTACACAGCTATGCTCAAAAGGCGCTGAGTGTCTTCAAGGTGTTGCTGATGGTTCTATTGATATTTATATCTCTACATCCGGTGGCGCTGCCGGCATCTTCCCATACGTACAGGTGCTCGATTTACCTTACCTAATGTCCAGTGACCGTGTTGCAGAAGGCGTGCTTACGGGTGACTTCACTCGCACCATGCGAGATATGGCGTTAGAGACTTCTGGCGACCAGATTCGTCTGATGACAATTGGTAACACAGGCGGCTGGAGAAACTTTGCTAACACTAAGCGTCGCGTTCAAAGCCCTGCTGATATGGACGGTTTGAAAATCCGTACAGTTGTTGCTGACCTGCCACAAGAGCTTGTAAAAGCACTAGGCGCATCACCTACGCCAATTCCATGGCCTGAGCTTTTCACATCGTTCCAAACGGGCGTTGTTGAAGGTTCTAAAAACGGCATTACAGACATCATGGGTATGAAATTTCCTGATGCGGGTCTGCAATACGTGACACTCGATGGCCATGCTTACATGGGCGCATTGTGGTGGATGAATAATGAAAAATTCATGGGCATGGACGAAGAAATGCGCCAAGTTATTGTTGATGGCTTTTCAGCACTCCAGCAAGCAACTTTTGCTTCGCCTAAGCGTAAGTCAATTGCCGCTTATGAAGAATTCGTAGCAGGTGGCGGTGATTTGTACGTGCCAACACCTTCTGAAAAAGCAGAATTTAAAACTGCTGCCGAGCCTGTTTACGCTTGGTTTAAAGAGAACATCGACGGCGGCCCAGCTATCTTTGACGCTCTGACTTCAGCCGTTGCTGACACAGAAGCTGCACTGGCCGCTGGAAACGCAAAAGACATTCAGTAATGCTTAATTACTGGCTTTAAAGATAGAGGCAACCCCGATCGTGTATTGGGTGTTGCCTTTATTTTTTGTACATGTATAAACGTCTAATTTGAATGATCACGTTGCGAACTAAAATAGGTGCACCGCCTTTATTCCAACGGGTAAATCCAGGACTTGTAATCATCAATCAGCTTATGCGCCTGCTCTATCTGAGCTTGAGTCATTTTCTTAATGACCTCTTCTTGACTGATCGCTGCATCAGGGTCGCCGCCAATGGCCGACAAAACATACCAAGCGTAGGCTCTAACGAGATCCGGTGTGGGCATGCCACGTCCCACTTCATAATACCAACCGATACCCGATTGAGCCCCAGGATGGCCTTTGAGAGACGATCGCAAGTACCAGTCAAACGCTCTGATATCATCGCGCTCGACACCCAAACCCATGGCGTACATCACGCCAATGAGCTCCTCGGCATCCGCGTTGCCAGAGCGAGCAAAAGGCAGGAGTTCTTGCATAGCCTCTTCAAACTGGCTCGATTCCATGAGGTCTCGCGCTTTTTCAACGTCTGCAATAGCTATCGAGCTTTGCATGCCAAGCGCCAGACAAAACAACCCTACTTTGATCTTCACAACGTATTTCCTGGTTGGTGTCTTATGTCTACGTTAAACCCTTTACGAACTCATGGGGCGAGCTGCATTGCGGTTTGTCTATTATGTATTACCAGCGTTTTATTTCCAGTGCTGGCACAGGCTGAGACGCTTGCACTTCCGCAGCCATTAAGCGCTGATGATTTCCCGATACACAATGCCGGCCAAGTAAAGCTAGGCCAGTTGTTGTTCTACGACAAAATATTATCTGGAAACAAAAATATTTCCTGCGGTACGTGTCACCACCATACACATTTTGGTACCGACGGGCTGTCATTAGGCATTGGTGAAGGCGGTACGGGTATTGGTACCGATCGCCTTCCAGGCGAAGGTGATTCTCGCATCAAAAGACGTATTCCTAGAAATGCACCGGCACTCTGGAACTTGGGTTCCGATCAGATCAACATCTTATTTCATGATGGCCGTTTGTCCCGATCAGACGACTATGGAGTCGAATTCAACTCACCAGCTGAAGAAAGATTACCTACCGGCTTATCAGGTCTACTTGCTGCGCAAGCCATGTTCCCGGTAACGTCTCGTTTTGAAATGGCCGGAGACCCAGAAGAGAATTCAGTTGCTCGTGCCTCATTTGACCGAATTGATCATGTCTGGCCGATCTTAACTAAACGCATCCAAGGCATACCTGAATACGTGCAATTGTTTACTGATGCATTCGATAACGTAAACAAAGCGTCTGATATTACGTTTGTCGATGTCGCGAATGCCTTGGCAGCATTTCAAAGCACTGAGTGGCAATCATTTGATTCGCCTTACGACGACTATCTTAACGGCAAAACGGACGCGTTGAACGAGAGTCAGTCAAGAGGTATGACGTTGTTTTACGGTGATGCTGGATGCAGTACGTGTCACTCTGGCAACTTGCTCACTGATCAAAGCTTTCATGCATTAGGCCTGCCCGCGTTTGGCCCTGGGCGTACTCGTCAATATGATCCTATTCCACGTGATACGGGCCGATTAGGCGAGACGGATTTAAGTGAAGATAGCTACCGATTTCGTACTCCCAGTTTACGCAATGTGACCCTCACTGCGCCCTACGGGCACAATGGGGCCTACACATCGTTGGCAAAAATGATTGAACACCATTTAGATCCTATTCAATCTCGCGCCAATTGGCAGCGTTCTTATGCCTCCTTACCCGATGTACCTTGGTTAAATCATACCGACAGAATAATTACTGCTGATGTCCGGGAAATGGATCGTTATGGTAAAAAATTGGATGTGGATACTAAGCCTATGAAATTTTCCGATATTCAAGACCTTGTAGAATTCATGGAATCGTTAACCGGTGCAAGTGCCCGCAATCCGGTATTGGGTGTTCCTGATCTCGTGCCTAGCGGTTTGAGCGTCGATAGATAACGCGACCAAACCCAATTATGCAATTGTTAAAAACCGCCTTTCATCCTGATATATCACCTACCGATATTGCTTCAGGCAGCGAACTGACCCTCATAGTGCGCCAAGCTGCCCGCGGCATTGTCATTAAAGGCGTTGATATTTTATTGCTCTATACACAACGCTATGACGATTACAGTTTGCCCGGCGGCGGTATAGATGAAGGTGAAGAAACCGAAGCGGGTTTGATTCGAGAATTAAAAGAGGAAACGGGAGCGCAAGGTGTACGCAACATAAAACCCTTTGCACGCTATGACGAGTACCGCCCGTGGTATAAATCAAATGCAGACATTATTCATATGATTTCATATTGCTACGTGTGTGATATCGATGAGCACTTAGGAGAAACCGCATTCGAGTCCTATGAAGTCAATAACGGTATGAAGCCGCTATGGATAAATATTTATGCCGCTATTACTCACAACCAAACCGTTATAGCCAAGAGCGACAAAAAAGGACTTTCGATAGAACGAGAAACATTTTTGTTAAAAGCGATAGCAGACCAAATAGTAGGTTCTAGTTGTTAAGGCGACAATAATTTAACCCTGTAGTCCGCCCTTAAGAGCCAACACGCCACTTACACCTGCATTCAAGCCGCGGAGAAGGCAATGTTGAACGTTACACTTGTGGAAATTGTTAGAAGCAACTTCGATGATGTGATTAGGCTGGAACTCGATGAGGACCAAGAAAAACACCTACCTTCCAATATATTTTCTATTGCTGAGTCCACGCTCTCGCCATTATTTAACCCACGAGCTATTTGCTTAGACGATAAGGTCGTTGGGTTTTTAATGTACCAATTCGGTGAACGAGGTGATTTCGATGAGGACGAATGCACTATTTGGCGATTTATGGTTGACCGAGCACACCAAGGCAACAGAATAGGCACAACTGCCATGGGCCTACTTCTGACAGAAATAAAGGCCCATGGATTGTGCACGTTAATTGATATCTATTACGACCCTAAAAATCTTGCCGCCAGAAAACTCTATCGAAACTTCGGATTTATCGAAACCGGGATAAGAGATGACGGCGATGTGATCGCTGAGTTAAGATTTTAGGCGAACTATTTTGCAGGCAATTTAGCTTGCCGGAAGATCCCATTTAATTTGGAATTCAATTTCTTCTTCACTGTCTGAGCGTTCGTGCTCGATGCTGTAAGCAGCACGGACAGGTACGTAAACTCGCTCTCCGGCAATTTGTATTTCAAATTGCTCACCAGATTCTATGCAATCTGCAAGACGACGCAGTTTTTCTACGAATTCTTTGTCGGTGTACGTTTTTTCTAAATCTCTTTCAGCTTTCATCGGTCTCACTCACAGTTAACAATCGTTAATAGAGTATACCGATATAGGGCTTTTCCTTAGATAATTCAATTGAGAAGTGGTGGGAATACGTATGCCGCCAAGTCCACCTTAGCCCTTGGCGGCATACAAACTACTTAAGCAAACAGCAAGTTAAACGCTTTTGAATACGCTTTGCCTTTCGCAGCAACCTTCAGATACACACCTTTCTGAGGCATATCTTTTGGTGCTTCGATTCGCTCTGCCAGTTCTAACTTAAGCAGGTTTTTGTAAGCAGCAGTTACAGTAGGTGTTGGTAATCCAGTTGCTTCAGCAACCTGCGGCTTCGTTAATGGGGTCTTCTTTGCTTGAGAGCTAAGGGCTCCTAAGATTGCAACTAGCGCTGATACATCATCAAATTCTAGTTTTTTTGCAGGACGTGGCATATCTGTATATCTCTAATTAAATAAGTTGTAAAAATTCTTTACTGCGGATAGCTGCCTCAGTCATGTCCTTTTGATGGATAAAAACCGAAGGCAATAATTACTGCACGTATAGTGTCATATCAAATGTGGATGTGCTTATTCAAACTATGGGCTATAAAAGCCGAAAACCTATGAAGTTATTCGACAAGCCAATTTTCAAAAACACCCCTACAAAATCTCTGACCGACAAACAGCAAGCCACATTATACCGTTGTTAGCATAAAACTTTCACAACTCGAGATGATTAGGTGCGAAACATCCCTCTTTTGCTATCAATAAACCCATAGGCGCTAACAAATTTATAGCGAAAATTTGTATCGTTACGCCTATTCGTAAGATAAGCATCCAAGGTGCAGACGTCTCTAATAGGATAAATAGATTAAACAGACTATTGATTTGCTGTCGCTTCTATCTCAATCATAAGACCTGGAATGGCTAGTCGAGTGATACCTAACAGCGTCATTGGCGGCGCAACACCCACCGGCCCAAGCCGTGTACCCAAAATGTCAAAATGTTTAAGCGCTTCGTCTACATCGGTTGTATACACAACAAGCCGAGTCAGATTCGCCAATTCCATACCAGAAGCGTTAAGAACAGCTTCTAGATTATCGAGTGTAAGCGCTAGTTGGTTCCGCATATCGTCAGGATGCTGAGGATTCCCTTCTGCATCTACAGCCGTTTGACCCGCACAAATCAGTTGTCGCTTAGCGTCTTCTATTATTTCACCTTGGTTGTATCCTAACTTTAAAGACCAAGACCATGGATTAACTGGGGTGCGCTTCATACTGTAGAACTCCTTAATCTGACAAAACAGACCATTGCTGGTCCCGAATCAACAGACTACGCCCGACTCCTGACAACCCTATGTCAGGAGTGAAATCTCAGGAGCTACTTTTTTCAACAATAGATTTCCCTACCCGATTAAAGAAATGAGGAAATGAGGAAATGAGGAAATGAGGAAATGAGGAATTAGGGAATTAGGGAATTAGGGAATTAGGCATCATCTGGCTTTTGGGCCCAGTGTTCTGATAGTGATGCTAATAAAGTGGCAATGACCGGCCGAATTTCATCGCCAGACAACACGTCGACACCATCGGAGTATTGCAATAGCCAACCCGCAAAATAAGGCAAGTAAGGTACTAGGAAAGTCATCTCTACTCCCTCGTCAGTGATGAGCTCCTCGACAAATCCATAGTAATAGCGTTGTTCGTCAACGAATTGCGCAGCCTCTCTGCTAAAAAGTAGCTTTATCTCGTGTAGTGATTCGTACTGAGGCTCCCGCTGAAGGTACTCTTTTAAATTACGGTAATCACGGTGACGGAACTGCTCGCCTAGGATGCGGAGTTGGCTAATACGATCTAACCTGAAATCTCGGTAGCCTTCGCGTAATCGACACCATCCGATTAAATGCCAATGGTGACTATAGAAATAAAGCCCTACTGGCTCAACCTCACGCGTGGTAGAAGCTTGAGCCACTCGGCCTGCATATTCAATGGACATGGGCTGCATACAGGAGAGCGCTGTTCGACAGTCACGTAGCCATTTATCTGCGTGTGCTGACAACGCAGCGATACGCGGGACATGTACCGCAATATCGTCATCAATGATATCCAAATACTGACGATCGCTACTGTCGAGTACTGAACGCACTTTGCTCATCGCTTGCTGAAACTCAGCCTTGGTTTCACCATCGACTTGGTTTTCGATAATTTTCGAACCAATGAGCATGGCAGCTGCCTCATCCCGACTAAACATGACCGGTGGCAGTTGGTACGACTTATCCAGATAATAACCGACACCCGGTTCTGCCCCAATGGGTACACCAGCGTTTTCTAGGGTTCTTATATCTCGATAAATAGTGCGTTCGGTAACGTCAAAAAGGTCGGCCAAATCTTTAGCTCGAACGACACTGCGGGTTTGCAGCTGCAATAAAATAGCAGTGACACGGTCGAATTTTTTCATGGTGTGTTGGGAACGTCAGGAAACTCTACAGATGCCCAACATTGGGCTCCTCTAAGAATACCGTAATCAGGCAAATACGAATTGTATTCGACTGTTCCCTACCCCAAGCGGCTACATCTCAGGGTTAGCGCAGGCCATTCTTTTTGCAAAACGACGCTTAGCAAATTGGTTATAGACGTTGTCCATTATCCACAAGAAACCGGGCACCGAGACAATGGTGGCTAAGATTCTATAACGCGGG
Organism: uncultured Granulosicoccus sp.; assembly: GCA_937991945.1. Classification (GTDB taxonomy): domain Bacteria; phylum Pseudomonadota; class Gammaproteobacteria; order Granulosicoccales; family Granulosicoccaceae; genus Granulosicoccus. The sequence continues at coordinate 8,508 of CALKLO010000110.1, read as the reverse complement.
AGTGCCTGCCAAAGCGCCTGGAATGCGTAAGCGCCGCGCACCATTTCGCCGTTCGAATTCAACACATGCAAGTGTTTCATGGCTGCTAAATAACTAATGTTATGTTTTTCTAGCGATTCAGGATGAGTACTAATGTCTAACCAATTGACGCTATCGTGAACATCAATACGACGGTAGTGAGCAACCTCTTTAGCGCACAAGGGACACCCACCATCAAAAAACATGGTTGTTTTCTCAAGGCTTTCTATTTGAGTATTCATAGATTTACCCTATGCGCTCTTTTGTTGGGAATAAAACGTATCGACGAAACGTTGCACTTCATTGCCTATGGCATCTCGATGCAACAGTTGCTGGAGAAGAGTCTCATCACTGTGTCCATGAGCAAGTCCTACCAGAGTGCCTAGCACCGAGCCTCGGTGTGCATTTTCACCGCCAAGATTCGTGTTAACCAACAAAGCCTTGCCAGGCGTTGAATAGTATTTTGCAGCAAGGTAACAGACCGCAGGCCACGAGTCAGTAATATAACAAGCCGTTGAATACAGTCCACCGACTACAGCAGAGTCACCACCCTTGTGTTCCAACAGTTTAGTTAATGTTGTACCGGGTATGACTCGAGCAGCTTTTACACAATTGTCTTCAACCTGCGCGTCTGGTGTCTCTGGCGTTGTATCGGGTGTCGCATGCAGAAGCGCTTGCAATAGTTCGACATAGGAACAGACCACGTTCATCAAAAAATCATCAGGATGTGTCAATTGGACATGCTCACAACAGACCTTTTGCACGTGCTCCAACGAGTGAGTGGGTAGTAGTGCAAACGCTAACGGTGCAACCGTGACTAACGCGCCCATTGACGGAGTGTCATGAGTCACCGCGCCGCACTTGTCCGACGCCTTACCTTTTTTCAAGTTAGCAAAGTAACCACGGTGGTAGGATTCTGCGTAGGTATCAGGATGTTGAGCGGGGTCCGCCATCATGAAGTTGATGTAGTCCTCTATCCAGCGTGCTTTGTCATAACCTCGGTTATCGACTAAATGACGCATCATTAGCCTAGCGCAATATGCATTCAGCGTGTTGTCACCAGCCTGAAGCCCATGATGATAATGAGTACGACTGCCGCCCCAAAGCGCGCGTTTGCCTTTGAGTATGATGTCGCCGACCACCTCGCCTTCCACATCGTAGGTATTTTTTGAACTTGACCCGGATTGCCCTGCGTGCGCCGCTTTAGATGCTGCCCGACGTCTGCCCCCTGCATCAGTCGAATGCAATGACATAATCGAACTTGGGTGATCCTCAGGTGCCGCTTCCATTTTGCGTATTCCGTGAGGCGGGAAATAGCGAATGATGTCAGGTGTCCGGTAAAACCAGTGCACCGGCATGGACAGCGCATCGCCGATAAACAGGCTTTGCAGTGAGGCGGATATTCGTTGTGTTGCCGTGTTCATGGGTGATGTTACGGCACTTCGGGTGCATCGGATCTGGGCCTATCGAGACAGCTAACTCACTTTGAGCAAGTCTTATTAGTGTCTGATGTGCGCAACCACCCTGTTGGTACGGAGGTTTAAGCCCTAAATCTTTGTCGATAATGGACGTTCTTGGTATCTGTAGGGGGTGACTGCAGCCCAACCGGACTGCAGTCGTATGTCACTTACTCACTAATAGCGAAACACATAAACAAGCCAGCACCGCCCGTTTTGCTTAGATCTTCTTGTGAACAGCCACGTGAATTGTGTGCCGCGTTCCAAGAAGTGTTGCCGCCACCGTGTCTGTCATGATGACCCAATGATGCACTGCCTTCGCCAGAACTCGTCCAATTGCCACACGTACGATCTTCAGTCACCGATGGGAAAAATGCGGTGCCGTCAGCTTGGCTGCCCGTCAAGATATCGTGTCTGTTTGGCTTGTCACCGCGACCGTTAACCAAGTCACCATTTTCGTCCAGTGCTGTGGATTTAAAGATGTTCGGTGAGAGATGAAGCTCGTCAAGATTGGCAGCGATAAGCACACCTTTAGCATTGACCCAAGGGCCTTGGCCTATTCTGTCTCGCGGAGATACACCACGTTTTCCTTCTTCCTGCGTACCCAAGTAAGCGCGCCATGTCTGGTCTGTTGTGCCGGCAGCTTCAGCCAGCGTTGCACAATGAGCATCTGCTCCTTCCAAGCCACCTAAGTCTGCTCCGTTTCCAGAACCGACGCTTGTAATGAAAAAACTCATGGATGTGTCCTGCGCCTGCACGGGAAGCATTGTTGCAACTGCTGCAAGGCCTAATGTGGCTAGTAATGGAAATTTCATGCTGAGTTCCTTAATATTTGCGAAATTGATATTGAACGACCTCGTATTATTGATGAACCTAGTGCTAACTTTAGGGTCTTTCTTGAGTGGATTCATCAATGTCATCCGTGCACCCCACAGATCACGTAGTAAAATATAATTAGCCTATATTTCAGAATGTTACTTAACGCCATTCATTCATGCTGCATGAACGTACAGACTATGCGATACCGATTTTGAGAAAATTTGAAGATATTTGGGTGATTTTGATATCACTGTTGGCGGCCATGCTATTAGCGTCCCATCAGTTATCTCAAAACACAGGATTCGGCTTCACGGCTAACTACATCTATTGGATATTACGGGTACTTACCGAGGCTGGTATATTCATCGCGGTGCTAGTTGGCGTTGAGCGATATCTTGGTTTGCTCATTCCTAGGTGGGCCGTGTTCGCTGTCTCTATAGTTGTAAGCCTCATCCCGTTCGCACTAACTGTCACAGCATTCGACCTTATTATTGGGCTGCCAGAATTGGGATTTAACGGCGACACCGCAAGCTTCATATCAACGCCCTTAGCGTTCTTCTATGAATTGATTTACCTGTTTGACAACCACGTAGTACTTTGTCTGATGTTGCTACTTCCAAAGCTTCTTAAGGCATACGGTAACGTCCAGCTCTTACCTGAGGCACAATCGGTTGTTAACGCTGAGCCTCTGGAGCCCAACGCCTTTATCACCTCGTTTGAACCACCATTGGGCGGCGAACTCTGTAGCGTAGAAGCGCAAGAGCATTATGTGCAGGTGATTAGCACTGATGAGTCCAGGTTAGTGCTGTATCGCTTCTCGGATGTGGTCAGGCAACTACCCGAATCAACGGGCATGCAGGTGCATCGCTCGCATTGGGTGGCCTACACAGCGGTGAACGAGTTGGTACACCAAGGCCAAACGATGAAACTTGCTCTGCATGATGGTCGATTCGTACCCGTGAGCAGAACCTTTCGTACAGCGGTTGAACGGCAGTTCTCTTAACATCAACCTGCCAGGGCTTTACCCTTTGCATCTGATGAACCCAAGCGAACTGGGTGATACTCAATAAACTATTGTGACATCACGTAAGACGTTGTGACTGACAAAGCCTGCTGTGTGACTATGGCGCCGTTCGTCCACACAGACTCAAACGCCCAAGTACAAACAACAACGTAGATGAAACCTTGCTGCGCAGGATTTTGCAGTGCTCTCTCTACGAGCCATCAGGAATAATGGAATTTCTATGACGCTTATCAATGCCCTTATTCTGTGCAGCATTACCCTTTTGACATCGTGCGGCACGCCAGACCCTAACTATGCGCGCAATATAGCTCAGGAAAACGCGTTTGCCGCGCACGATGCCTGGACCGCCGCTAAGCAACAAGGCATTTACTATAGGGCCTACGGAAACGCCCCTTTCTGGATGTTGGAAGTTAACGAGAAAAAAGATGTCATTTTGTTCAGAGAGCCGGGAGTCTCTGATAAAACCTACGACTATATTCAGCCTCGAGCTGATATCGAAGAGGGTCGAACGGTGTATCAGATCAGCGATTCTGAATCTATTATTATTAAAAACGGTTCTTGCTCTGATAGCGTGGTTGGGGAGCAATTTGAGACGACTGTATTCATCAAGCTAGATGACTACACATACACAGGGTGCGGCAGAGCGCTTTATTGAACGCCACGGCGTTGAGTCATACCCTGAACTAACTCATTCAGCGATACGGTAGCCTTCTTTATTAAATACATGACAGTGCTCGGGGCGTATTCCTAAACTGCATGGCTGTCCGGTTGAGAAACTATTCTCTCCGTCTAGTTTTGCTACTAACAATTGACCATCAGGTAGTGTCATATGGAGAAATGCCTCTCCACCTAAGTGCTCAAACACACTGACGACACCTGAGAAAGGCCCATCTTCTGTCAGTATTAGATGCTCAGGCCTGACGCCTAACGTCACCTCGCCCGCAGCACTCTTGCTTGAACAAAGCTTTGTTCCTGCCACCATTACGGCAGAATCTACCGCGTTTGCATTTACGAAATTCATGGCAGGTGACCCTATAAAACCTGCAACGAACTTATTGGCAGGTTTACGGTAGAGCTCCAGTGGAGTGCCCACTTGTTCTACCTGCCCGTCCTTAAAAACCACTATACGATCTGCCAGCGTCATGGCCTCTACTTGATCGTGTGTCACGTACACCATCGTATTGCCTAGTCGCTGATGTAACTTCAGTATCTCCACACGCATGTGTACACGCAATGCAGCATCTAAGTTAGACAACGGTTCATCAAATAGGAACACATCGGGTTCTCGTACGATGGCTCGTCCAATGGCCACTCGTTGTCGTTGCCCTCCAGAGAGCTCACGCGGTTTACGCGTCATCAAATCAGAAAGCCCCAGTATTTCAGAGGCGTTATTGACTCGCTCTTCAATCTCTTTTTTGTCAACACCGGCATGTTTTAAGGCGAACCCTAAATTACCGCGTACATCTTTGTGTGGATACAGTGCGTACGATTGAAAAACCATCGCGATGCCACGATCTGTGGGAGGTAGGTGATCAACGCGCTTTCCACCGATGGATATCTGGCCTTGAGTGAGAGTTTCTAAACCGGCAATCATGCGGAGCATGGTCGATTTGCCACACCCACTGGGGCCGACAAAAACGATCAGCTCGCCGTCGCGTACTTCGAGCGTCATGTCGTGAATGACGTTGACGGCACCAAACGACTTCTTGACACCTTTGAGTTCAAGCGTTGCCATGTTTACCCCTTAACGGCACCGGCGGTAATGCCGCGAATGAGTTGTTTTGAAAAAATGATATACATCACCAACACCGGCACGATAGCAACCGATAACGAGGCAAGCACAGCGCCCCAATTGACGGTGTACTGACCTATAAATTGCTGAACGCCCAAAGTGACTGTCCGCGTCTCTTCGCCAGGTGAGAGAATTAACGGAAACCACAAGTCGTTCCAGATGGGGATCATTGAAAATACGGCTACCGTTGCTATGACGGGTCGTACCAGTGGTATCACGACTTCGAAAAATATACGGTATTCTGATAAACCATCGATGCGGGCGCTGTCCTTTATTTCTCGTGACACAGAGCGTAAAAACTCTGTGAATATAAATATGGCAATGGGTAGCCCTTGTGCGGTGTACACCAATATTAATGCGGTGAGCGTGTTTGCTAAACCGAGGTTAACAATCAGCTCTAATAGCGCTACTGTACCCAGCCTTATGGGCACCATAATGCCCAGCACAAGGTAAATACCAATAAAGGTATCGCCGGGAAAACGATACTCTGATAACGCGTGTGCAGCCATTGCTCCTAATAGCAAGATGAGTACTAGCGATACGCAGGTGACGGTCAAACTGTTACTAAAATAGAGAGGAAAATCACTGTTGCTAAGCACACTCGCATAGCCTTTTCCAGAGAAGCTATCGCCTATCGGCAAGCCCATGGGTTCACGAAATATTGCCTTTCGGGACTTAAAGCTATTAATCAATATTAACGCTAAAGGAAATAGCGCCAACAAAGAATAAGCAATGAGTACGGTGTGTATGCCTGCGTTCGATAAACGCTCTTTTATTAGCATTAGCTGTCGTACCGCTGTAGTCGTCGCTGCACGCCAAACAAGTACAGACCGACGCCAACAAGAATGATAAAGAACAAGGCAGACGCAACCGTTGCTCCCATATAAACATCGCCCAACTGAGCCTGGAAACCAAAGAAGGTTCTAAACAAGAATGTTCCCATGACATCGGTGGAATAGTCAGGTCCTGCTAGCCCTCCTTGAATAGAATAGATAAGATCAAAACTTGCTGTGAAATTACCGATGTAGGTCAGGATACCCACCAACCCTAGCGTAGGTAGTATGAGTGGCAGTTTCACTTTCCAGAATATCCACCATCCGTTTAGCCCGTCGATACGAGCGGCCTCTATGGTCTCTTCAGGCACATTGAGCAGTGCTGCATAAAACAGCATTAGCGGTATGCCCACGTACTGCCATATGGATATCAATGTGATGGTAATTAAGGCTGAGCTCTCGAGCCCTAACCACGGTTTGAAAAAACTACCCACACCCAGCCAATTCATAAATGCGGGGGATATCCCCCACAGCGGGGACAAGATCAGCTGCCAAATAAAACCGACGACCACAACTGACAACAGCGTAGGTAGGAAGAATATCGTGCGGTAGGCGGCAGCCCCTTTGAGGTTTGGAATACTTAATAGCGCCGCCAGAGCTAGCGCAATAGGATTTTGTATGAGCATGTGCATGACAAAAAGCAGCACATTGTTTTTAAACGCATTCCAGAATTGATCAGCCCACAGTGGCTCACCAAACAACTTGGCATAATTTGCTATGCCCACAAAAATGCCTTGCCCATCGCCTGCCTGATACAAAGACAGCCTTAAGGACTCAATGATGGGGTAAATAGCAAAGACGGTATAAATTAACGTGGCGGGTGCAAGAAACACCAATATGTACCAACGCACAGGTGTGCGATGTGTCTGCTCAGTACCCGATTTTGCCAATGTCCTCATTCCCACGTGTCACGATACAAACAACATTGGGCGACGGCCTTTACACATACCGCCGCCCAGTCTTACACCAAACGTTAAGGCTTAAACCAACCGTCAAGGTTAGCTTGTGCTTCTGCCGCAGCCTCTTCCGGCGTCTGAGTTCCGTTAATAACGTTAGCCGTTAACGTCCACAGCTGATTACCCAACGGTAGTTCGCCACGAGACAGAATCTGGTGAGCAACACGAATAGTGGATTCACACTGACCTCGCATGGCCACAAACTCCTGAGCTAGCGCATTCTCGACATTGATGTCATGCGTAGAGAGTGAGAAAAAACCCGGTGCTGCATTGGTTAGTAACTCGGCAAACTCTGCTGATGTTGTCCATGCAAGAAAGGTTAACGCCGCATCTTTGTTTTCACTGTTAGCGTTCATGCCAATACCGATATCGGTGTGATCACTGATATAGCAGCTGCTGTCAGCATCTTTACTAGGCGGGGCAAATGCACCCAGTTCAAAATCAGCGTTTTCCTGAAAGCCTGTAATTTCCCAAGAACCTGTTGGGTAAATAGCAGCTCGGCCTAACGTGAATAGATTTTGGCTATCGGTATACCCTTGCGCTTGAAAGCCATTACCTAAATACGGAGTCCATTTAGCCATTTGGCGAAAGCCTTCTACGAAACCGTCATCGGTTAATTTTGCATCGCCAGATAACAAACCTAAACGCCCTTCTTCACCACCCCAATACGCAGGACCCACGTTGGTATAACCCATGGTGGCTGCTTCCCACTGATCTTTAGTACCCATGGCCATTGGGATATAAGTGCCATCTTCTTTAATGGTATCGAGAGCTGCATAGAACTCTGCTTCTGTTGCTGGTACTTCGATGTTTAATTCAGCAAAGGCGTCTTTGTTGTACATAAAGCCATGAATAACGGAGGCCATAGGAACACAAAATTTTGCATCGCCTGAATCGGTTGACCAAGCAGCTTTTGCCACATCAGAAAAATTGGAAAGGCCTTCAATACTAGCGATATCAGCCAAATTACCGGCATCGTACATGGCTAATGCATTATCGAAAGGACGACATGTAATAATGTCGCCTGCTGTACCACCTGATAAGCGTGCATTTAATGCAGCGTTGTACTCAGTAGGCGTCGTTGGTTTAAATTGAACATCAATGTCAGGGTTTTGAGCTTCAAAAACCGGGAGGATGAGTTCATCCCACAACGCTTGATCTTCTGATCGCCAGCTCTCTATTGAAATAACGACTTTTTCTGCCACTGCAGTACCACTCAAACAGAGTGCTGTTACCAGCAGTCCGGCTCTTATCGCGCGTATAGCCATAGAAACCTCTCCTTATCAATTTGTCTGTGTAGGAGCCCCGACTCTATCTGATGTCGAAACCAGATACAATACCACTTAGATACCAGTGGTATCAGTAGGTTGTGTGCGGCATCGTGCATGTGATCACCTATGCCTATAGGGTTTCTTAACCTTAGAAAATAGAGGACGGTAAGTCTCGAAGGTTGACCTTTAGGCCCGTTTTAATCAGCCAACAATCACTGAGATGAATACAAACTCAATCACTCAGACTACCGGACGCTGGTGGACTCCCGCAGGCTTTATTAATGCCGTGTGCCATCACGACTCTGTGGTGCACGCGTTAGAGTCTACGCCTCAGAATA
>CALKLO010000109.1 GCA_937991945.1 uncultured Granulosicoccus sp. | reverse complement strand
AGTTGGCGGAGAGAGAGGGATTCGAACCCTCGATACGGTTTAAAACGTATACTCCCTTAGCAGGGGAGCGCCTTCAGCCACTCGGCCACCTCTCCGAAACCGATGGCCCGAATATCTTTGAACCAACAGTACACTTTACTGGATACTGCTTCACTACATTTTACATTGAAAAAACTGGCGCGCCCGGAAGGATTCGAACCTCCGACCGCCTGGTTCGTAGCCAGGTACTCTATCCAACTGAGCTACGGGCGCGTGTTTTTCCGACCTGCGAAGTATGGTGCTTGAAAGGTTTCACGTCAAGCGACAGTGACGTCTATTTTTGTGATGCTAGCTCTCAACAGCTAATTCGCGGTCGGCATTTTCTTCTGAGTCATCTTGTGAAGCAGTTTCCGTGTCGGCACCCTGCTCCTTTCTGATGCGGTCGTATATCTCTTCACGATGCACAGCAACCTCTTTAGGTGCATTCACCCCTATACGAACTTGGTTACCCTTAACCCCCAAAACAGTGACAGTGACTTCGTCACCTATCATGAGTGTTTCACCGACTCTTCGCGTCAAAATCAACATACAACTTGCTCCCATTACCATTATGCGCCGCCGAGCTCTTTTACTCAGCTTGCAATTACGCGGCTTTAGACCGACTCCATTCGTGCCAGGCAGCACTAGTCTCCCCGCTACAGTCGTACGTCCATGATTATGTCAGTAATACACACTAATTTTAAGTAGCGTCCAAACGCGCCCTTAGAATTACCCGTTACGATCTGAAATGGCTACCGGATGCCAGTTTCAATGAATCTACACGCCTGACTTACGTCTCTGATGTAGCACTCATCGCACCGTTAGTAACACTACTGATCCCGACATAGAGCCGGTACCAGCTGTGACTAGTCAACCATCTACTCAGCCAACTCGAATTCTTCGTGCAGTGCACGCACACCTAATTCCAAATACTTTTCATCAATAACGACACTAATTTTGATTTCAGACGTGCTGATCAAACGCATGTTAATTCCCGCCTCGGCAAGGCTTCTAAACATACGACTTGCTATACCTGCATGCGAGCGCATTCCTACACCGACAATGGATAACTTGGCCATACGATCGTCACCAGAAATTGCCTTGGCGCCGAGTTTGTCGTTATTGGCATTGAGAAAATCGATGACGCGCTGGTATTCATCGCGATGAACCGTAAACGTAAAGTCCGTCGTATCGTCTGCGCCGATATTCTGGATGATCATGTCCACTTCAACGTTCAGTTCTGAAATGGGCCCTAGGATGGCGTAAGCGGTGCCAGGTTGATCTGCCACTCCTGTGACCGTGATTTGCGCTTCATCTCGATTGAACGCTATACCGGACACTAACGCTTGCTCCATGGTGTTTTCCTCGTCGTCGTACGTGATTAATGTGCCCTCTCCAGGCTTAAAGCTGGACAGAACACGAAGTGGGACATTATATTTTCCGGCAAATTCAACGGCTCTAATCTGTAATACTTTTGAGCCCAAACTTGCCATTTCAAGCATTTCTTCGAACGTTATACGATCGAGCCTTCGTGCACGGCTTTCCACTCGCGGATCTGTTGTGTACACCCCATCAACATCTGTGAAGATTTGGCATTCATCGCACTTTAACGCCGCTGCTAGAGCAACCGCAGAGGTATCCGAGCCACCACGTCCAAGCGTTGTAATATCACCCTGCTCATCAACGCCTTGAAATCCTGCAACGACTACAACACGACCCGCGTTGATATCGTTCATGATGGGATCGGTATCAATGTTAAGAATGCGCGCCTTACTGTGGCTGCTATCAGTCAACATTTTCACCTGCGCACCCGTGTAGGAGCGAGCATCTATACCAATCTCTTTAAGCGCCATAGACAACAACGCTATGGTGACCTGCTCTCCGGTCGAGAGCAGCACATCGAGCTCCCTGACATCTACGACAGCTGGCATAACCTCTCGGGCCATCGCCACGAGACGATTGGTTTCACCCGACATAGCTGAGACAACAACAACGATGTCATCACCAGCCTCTCTTGCCAATTTGATGCTTTGAGCAACGTGCTGGATACGCTCAACAGTGCCTACGGATGTACCGCCATACTTCTTAACTAGAAACGCCATACGGGTATTAACAAACCTGTTTCAATAAACTTATAAGTCAGACATTACTACTGCTGTGCAGTAATCCAAGTCCGAGCATCCGAGAATGCCTGATCGATGTTTTGCAACGAATCAGCACCACCTTGAGCCATGTCAGCCCGACCGCCACCACGCCCGCCTAACGCAGCCGACACCTGCTTGAGTAATTCAGACGCCTTGATTGATGCGTGTAATGATTCATCGACGGAGGCAATTAACGATACTTTGCCATCTTTTTCACTGGCCAAAACAATAGCGCTTTGGCTTATTTGTTGCCGAAGCTGATCCATCATCGAACGTAAGGCCTTGGCGTCGGCATCATCAATGACCTGCAACAACACATTGGCAGCACCGATGCTCTCAGCACTGCTCGCAAGATCTTTACCCGCGCTAGACGCCAACTTGTCTTGAAGCTGCTCGACTTGACGGCTCAGCTCTTTGTTACGAGCCTGCAGTTGTTTTAGCTTAGGCAGTACATCAGTTTTGGGCGCTTTTAAAGTCGCTGCAACCTCAGCCAACTGCTGCTCCAAACGCTGCGAATACTGCAACGCTGCGCCTCCACTGACCGCTTCAATTCGCCTTACCCCAGCAGCGACACCCCCTTCACTGAGCAATTTAACCGATCCTAAATCGCCAGTAGCGGATACATGCGTGCCGCCACATAACTCAACTGAGCGATCACCAAGCCTGACAACGCGGACCACATCGCCGTATTTTTCACCAAACAATGCCATCGCACCCGAGGCCACCGCTGCGTCCATGGACATCTCTTCGGTGATGCACGCGCTATTCGCACGCACTTCGTCATCTATCCAACGCTCTATTTGAACGAGTTGCTCAGCCGTTATGGGCTCACCATGAGAAAAATCGAAACGAAGATTGGTCTCGTTTACCAAGGAGCCTTTTTGTTCGACGTGAGTACCCAGCACCGTGCGCAGAGCACCGTGTAGCAAATGGGTCGCTGAATGATGTTGCTTAATTTTTGAGCGACGCTCCATGTCGATAGATGCGTCGACAGAATCACCTACAGACAACGTTGCACCGCTTAAAGCGCCTGCATGCGCGAACGCCTGTCGCTGCTTTTGAGTATCCAGCACGTCGAATTTGGCACCACCAGCACTGCTGATCGATCCTGTGTCGCCAACTTGCCCGCCAGACTCACCATAAAACGGTGTTTGGTCTAGCACGACCCACGCTGCCTGCCCTGGCTCAGCGGTGGTCACTGACTTGCCGTCTACAAATATTTCACACACCTGAGCTGTCGCGTTGTGTTCGGTGTAACCCAAAAACTTGGTGGTGGTTGTGCTTTGAAAATCCAGACCTTGACTGGCGAACTTGCTAGCGGCTCGTGCGCGCTCTCGCTGTGCATCCATACACGCTTTAAAGCCATCCATGTCCACTTCCAGCTCTCGCTCACGCGCGATGTCAGCGGTTAAATCACTGGGAAAGCCATAGGTGTCGTACAACTTGAAAACGACATCACCTGGAATGCACGAACTGTCGAGCCGCGCTATCTCACCATCTAAGATAGCCAAACCTGCTGACAAGGTGGTTGCGAAACGCTCTTCTTCTTTACGTAGCTGCTTAACCACTTCGTCTTGAACATTGCGAAGTTCTGGGTAGGCATCGCCCATTTCTCGAACCAGCGACTTAACCAAGCTGTGAAAGAAAGGACCACTCGCACCAAGCTTGTTGCCGTGTCTGGCGGCTCGGCGAATAATGCGCCGAAGCACATACCCACGGCCTTCATTACTCGGCAGAACACCATCGACGATAAGAAACGAACAAGAACGCAGGTGATCAGTAATAACCCTAAGCGAAGGATTATTCAGATCGTCACAGTTGAGTAGTTTGGCGGTATCTCTGATTAACCGGTCAAATAAATCTATTTCGTAGTTGCTGTGCACGTGCTGCATGACCGCCGCGATTCGCTCCAAACCCATGCCGGTGTCTACACACGGCTTGGGTAATGGCGTCATCGTGCCGTCTGAGGATTTATCAAACTGCATAAATACCAAGTTCCAGATTTCGATGTAACGATCACCATCCTCTTCGGGTGAACCAGGAGGTCCTCCCCATACATCAGGACCATGGTCGTAGAAAATCTCAGAACACGGTCCACAAGGACCGGTATCACCCATCATCCAGAAGTTGTCTTTTGCCCCAATGCGGATAACACGCTCAGCTGGCACGCCCATCTCGTTGATCCAGATAGCCTCCGCCTCGTCGTCCTCTTCGAACACGGTAATCCACAGCTTGTCGGCAGGCAGACCCAATTGCTCTGTCAGAAAGCCCCAAGCAAACTTGATAGCGTCATGCTTAAAGTAATCACCGAAGCTGAAATTACCGAGCATTTCGAAAAAGGTGTGGTGTCGCGCGGTGTAGCCCACGTTATCCAGATCGTTGTGTTTACCACCCGCCCGAACGCAGCGCTGTGATGTTGTCGCTCGGTTGTAATCACGAACCTCATCGCCGGTAAATACATCCTTGAACTGCACCATTCCCGCATTGGTAAAAAGCAGTGTCTTGTCAGTTCCGGGAACCAACGAGCCAGACGCAACGATTTCGTGACCCTGCTCTGCAAAAAACTTCAAGAACCGGTCGCGAATGTCGGAGGTCGATATCAGGTCAGAAGCTGCCATAACGGGCTACGAACAATCTTATAGGGACGCGTAGTGTAGCTGGACCGCGACCATACCGATAGATGCCTATGACTAACAGCCGTGACGTTTATTGCAAACTGCTGCTTATTTCTCGAGATTGAGTCGGGCATTTTTCAACCCTCTAATGGCGTCACTGGGTGCGAAACCCCTTGATTGTGCGAAGCGGGCTATTTTTGCGACGACTTTCTGGTCTGTATCGCTTATGTCCGCTGGGTTGAAACGCTTGTGAATAACTTGCTCAACTTGCTCTACCCAATCGACCTGCAGGCCTTTCAATGCAGCTTGCACAAGGTGGGGCGCGACACCTCTTTGCGCCAATTTGGCGCGAATAACCATTGGCCCAAAGCCACGGCTCATGCGCTGCTCTGAATACAACTCAGCGTAGCGCTCATCGTTGAGATAATTGACTTCTCGGAGTTCTTGGATTGCGCTAGCAATTGACTCATCCGAGTGCTCACGCTTCTTGAGCTTTGCGGTTAACTCAAAAACGGAATGATCACGGGGTGCAAGTAACCGAATAGAGGCAGCGTACGCCAGACGAGCAAGCTCCTCCGGCGACGCTACTTTTTCAGTCATAGCTTGTAAAGCAGTGAGACCCTTAGGCCTCAGCTTCTTCCAATTTAGCGACCTTGTCTTTGTCTGTACCTTTGCTCAAGAGCATTTCGCGCAGTTTGACGTCAATTTCATTAGCCATTTCAGGGTGCTCGAGCATGTACTTACGAACATTTTCTTTACCTTGGCCAATTCTGTCGCCGTTGTAGCTGTACCACGCTCCTGCTTTATCAACCAAGCCATTCTGGACGCCTAGATCGATAAGCTCACCTTCTCTGGAAACACCTTCGCCGTACAAAATTTCAAACTCTGTTTGTTTGAATGGCGGTGCCATTTTGTTCTTGACGACCTTGACTCGGGTTTCATTACCGACGATTTCATCTTGTCGCTTGATAGCGCCGATTCGTCGAATGTCCAACCGGACTGAGCAATAGAATTTAAGCGCATTACCGCCCGTTGTTGTCTCAGGGCTACCAAACATGACGCCGATTTTCATGCGAATCTGGTTGATAAAAATGACCAGTGTATTTGTTCGCTTGATGCTACCCGTGAGCTTTCTGAGAGCCTGAGACATGAGACGAGCTTGGAGACCGACGTGAGAGTCACCCATATCGCCTTCGATTTCAGCCTTAGGTGTTAGCGCTGCAACCGAATCGACAACAATAATGTCGACGGCGCTTGAGCGAACCAGCATGTCAACGATTTCAAGTGCTTGATCGCCAGTATCGGGTTGAGAAATAAGCAATTCGTCAACATCAACTCCTAGTTTGCGAGCGTAGACAGGGTCGAGCGCATGCTCAGCATCAACAAATGCCGCTGTACCACCGGCCTTCTGACACTCTGCGATAACTTGCAGCGTCATAGTGGTCTTACCAGAGGATTCAGGCCCGTAGATTTCGCAAACTCGTCCGCGAGGAAGCCCGCCGATGCCCAACGCTATATCTAGACCTAGGCAGCCGGTAGAGATGACGTCAATATCGCGATTAACGCTGTCGTCACCCATGCGCATGATGGTGCCTTTGCCAAATTGCTTGTCAATTTGACCCAGTGCCGCAGCTAGCGCTTTCTTTTTGTTGTCGTCCACTTGTGTTCTCTCCATTCAATCAGGTTGAGGTACTGCCATTCCATGGCTTAAGACCGTGAACAGATTATTTCACATCAGCGCTGTGTTTGGGACGTTAAACAGCAAAAAGACTGTAAATATTTTCAGTTCGAGAATTTTGCCTTGCAGTCGTCGTAGGATCCGGGGTCAGCCTTATCAAGCTCGCTACAAAGGTCGTCGACCTCTTTTTCAAGCTGCTCTCTGCGAGCCTCTTGCTCGGCCAGAGCCTCGCGAACTTCAGCGGCTTGCGCCTCGGTTTCGTCTCGGTTGAGCTTGGCCTCGTTTAGCAACTCTTTCTGCTCGGCGACAAACTGCTCCAACTCTTCTACCGACATATCTTCTGATTGAGCATGCGCGCCAACACAGGCAAGCGATACACCAAGGAAGAGGGCCGCTGTTGTGAGCGTGCGCGTAACTGAATTAATTTTCATGAAGGGCTTTGCCGTAGTCTTTCTATCGCTTCAATACTACCACGCAAGGCACTGATAACGGCTTGCTGGCGCACCTCCTGACGACTCCCTGCGAATTGAAATAACTGGGCCTCCACTGAACCACCCGCAGCCCAAGCAAGCCAGACCGTACCCACGGGTTTATCTTCTGAGCCTCCAGATGGTCCAGCCACACCGCTCACTGAAACAGCGACATCAGCACAACTGATTTTTTTCGCACCTAGCGCCATCGCTTTCACACAAGCTTCACTAACTGCGCCATGAGTATCAAGTACCTCCAAAGGTACGCCCAATAGCCCTTGTTTGGCTTTGTTCGAATAAGTGACGAGCCCTTGATCAAACCAAGCAGAGCTACCGGAGACCTCGGTGATAGCACCCGCAATTAAACCACCCGTGCACGACTCCGCTGTGGTTATGCGCAAGCCCTGCTCCGTCAGTAACTGTCCGAGCAACCCGGCAAGTTCCGAGATCTTAGCTGTATCTGTCATATTCTTAGACTCCTCAGTCTCATTCATTCTACGTCTCAATGGCCAGCCAATTAAAGGGCCAATTGAGTAAAGTCATTCAGTAGACGTTTAAGTCTGCGTACACTATGCACCATGGCAAACAGCACCCACACCCCAATGATGCAGCAGTACCTTGGTATCAAGGCAAAGCATCCGAATTCCATGTTGTTCTACCGTATGGGCGACTTCTACGAATTGTTCTTTGAAGATGCTAGGCAAGCCTCCCAAATATTAGACATCACTTTAACCGCTCGTGGCAAAAGTGGCGGCGAGCCCATCCCCATGGCCGGCATCCCCTACCATGCAGCCGACAATTACCTTGGGCGGCTGGTCAAGCACGGTTTATCGGTAGCCATCTGTGAGCAAACAGGCGCGGTAACAGGCAAGGGGCCTGTCACTCGCGAAGTCGTACGCGTCATCACACCTGGCACCTTGACGGAAGAGTCACTACTCGCCTCTAAAGATGTCGCCTTACTCGTTTGCGTCAGTGAAGGCAAAGAGGGTTTTGGTATTGCGGCGCTTGATGTGGCGGCGGGCGATCTTGCTGTTATGCAAGTGCCAGACATGTCTGGTTTGCACGCTGAAATGTCTCGCTTGAACCCTGCCGAGCTGTTGCTCTCAGAGGACAGTCGCCTGAATAGCGATTTAACCGATTACATTCGCCGTCCCCGAGCACCTTGGCTGTTTGACGACAGTGCCTGTAGGCAACTGCTACAGGAACATTTCGATGTACGAAATTTAGACGCCTTCGGTTGTGATGATCAACCACTGGCAATTTCTGCGGCAGCTGTGGCGCTGGGCTATGCCCGCGAAACACAATTCAAATCGCTCAAGCAAATCTCCAATTTACGTATGGAAAATGCTGCAGACAACATTGTCCTAGACCCCGGCACGAGGCGTCATCTTGAATTGGTCGAAAACGTTAGACAGCAGAGCCCTCACACCTTAGTCAGCGTTATTGATCGTACCGCAAACCCTATGGGTGGACGCAAGCTAAGGGCTTGGCTGCAGCAACCATTACGCAACCGGACACAAATAAGACAACGGCAAGATCGCGTTGAAGCGCTCATGCTGCACAGCACCTGCGATGCGGTGGCCGAGGTATTGTCTAGCATTCACGACTTGGAACGTATTTTAACGCGCGTATTGCTAGGCAGTGTGCAACCTAGGGAACTAGAAAGATTACGCACCAGTTTGGAGCAATTACCTGAACTCAATAAGCTGTTGCTGAATGCTAATCAATCTTCAGGTGACACAGCTGCATTGTCCGATATGTTGAGCATATTGACCCAAACTTTTGACGCCGTACCAATGCTCAAGTCAGCCATTAAAGACAACCCACCAGTTGTATTAAGAGATGGCGGTGTCATAGCAGAAGGCTACGATGATGAACTCGATGAACTACAAGGCCTGAGCAATAACGCTAGTGATTTTCTCATGCAAATGGAGCAACGAGAAAAACAAAGCACAGGCATAGCTTCGTTAAAAGTTGGCTACAACCGCGTGCACGGCTTCTACATTGAGACCAATCGGCAAACCACGCCGCCTGCTCACTACATCCGACGTCAAACGCTGAAAAGTACAGAGCGCTACATCACCCCCGAGCTCAAAGAGCACGAGGACAAAGTACTCAGCTCTCGTGAAAAATCATTAGCGCGAGAACGCATACTCTATGCACAAGTACTCCAAGCACTTCAACCGGAGCTAGCCTCTTTACGCCAAGTTGCCGTGAGCTTGGGTGAACTGGATGTACTGAATAGCTTTGCCCGTATTGCACTGGAAAATAATTGGTGCCGTCCCGTACTCAATGATGAAGCAGGCCTGTCTATTGAAAACGGTCGCCACCCTGTTATAGAAGCATTGATTGACGAACCGTTTGTCGCCAACCCAACACATCTCGATAGCCAGCGACGCATGCTGCTCATTACCGGTCCGAACATGGGTGGTAAATCGACTTTCATGCGACAAACCGCTCTTATCGCGCTGCTGGCGCATACCGGTAGTCATGTCCCTGCCAGCGCTGCAACCATCGGCCCTATCGATCGCATATTTACCCGCATAGGCGCCTCCGACGATCTCTCCCGTGGACAATCAACGTTCATGGTGGAGATGACGGAAGCCGCCCACATACTGCGTAACGCCACTGAAAATAGCCTCGTACTTATGGACGAAGTAGGACGCGGCACCAGCACCTACGATGGGCTTTCGTTAGCGTGGGCGTGTGCAGAGCATTTGGCAGAGAACAATCGGGCCCTGTGTTTGTTTGCTACCCATTACTTTGAATTGACTGCCATGGCAGATCTGCATGCAAACGTGGCGAATGTTCATCTAGATGCCGTGGAACACGAAGGCAGAATAATTTTTATGCATCGCATCAAGACTGGAGCAACGGATAGAAGCTACGGCTTGCAGGTTGCCCAATTAGCGGGTTTACCGGAAACTGCCCTGGGCTACGCACGTGAAAGATTGGCTTCTTTGGAAGGCGACTCACATTTTACGCCTACGGCCAAAACAACACACGACAAACCAAAAAAAGACGTCTCTACGCAAGCCATCAGTTCAAATGACAGTGGCGGATTTAACGACATAGCGCCTGATAAAAGCGACGCACAATCTGCTGAAACACAAACAGCGGGCAGCTTTGCACCCAATTCCAACCCTGCGACAAATCTTCGCGCCGACCTGTCAAGAACGAGCCCCATAACACCGCAACTCGATCTATTCGCTAGAAACGATGCCTTGGTGGACTACCTCAAGGAGTTAGACGTGGATAACATTTCCGCCCGACAAGCATTGGATCACCTGTATAAGATGGCCGACATACTCAGTGTTGAATAAGCATATTGAGCGCCCGTATATGACACCTGCAACCTGAGCATGCTACTTTAAGCGGATGACTACATTCTCAAGGGCCGGCCTCATCGTCAAGTTGAACGATGAGAGCGTTGCCAATACCCTAAACGACGTAATTGCTTGTCTGGAATCTCTAGGCGTGGAAGTCATGCTGGACGACAGCATTGGCCAATTAGTCAGTGATAAGCCCAAAGTCCCCAGGAGCGAGATAGCCGAAAATTGCGACTTAGCAGTCGTTATTGGTGGTGACGGCACGTTACTGAGTGCCGCAAGGTCTTTGGTCGATCACAATGTTCCCATTGTCGGTATCAACCGAGGACGCTTAGGTTTCTTAGTCGATGTTTCTCCTGCTAACGGATTAGACCAGCTCACGCAAATCGTGAAAGGTCAGCATATCGAAGAAAACCGGGCACTGCTGCAAACGCGCGTCCTTAGAGACGGTGAATGTATCGCAAGCTCATACGCATTCAACGACACCGTCATGCGTGTTAAAGATCTTCTACAAATAATGGATTTTGACATCATCATCGATGATGTTCTGGTTACTCACCAACGCGCAGATGGCATCATCGTAGCAACACCATCAGGTAGTACAGCGTACTCTTTATCCAATGGTGGCCCCATAGTTGGACCAACCATAGACGCGCTATTACTTCAGCCGATTTGCGCTCACACCCTCACAAGCCGCCCGCTTATGGTCGATGCGGAATCCACTATTAGGATTCACTTGTGGGACGACGATGTAACGCATGCGCAAGTCGTTTGCGATGGTCAAATCTATATGGATGCCATGCTTGGGGACATGATTGAGATTAAACGCAATCCCAACCGAGTCCGCTTGCTACACCCAGAGAGCTACGACTACCATCGAATACTGCGTGAAAAGTTGAATTGGGGCTGAGGAGCTATCGTTGCTAACGCATCTGCACATCAAACACTTTGCGATAATCGATGCGTCTGAGCTTGAGCTGACATCTGGCATGTCAGCTTTAACCGGTGAAACCGGGGCTGGCAAGTCCATATTATTAGACGCTCTTGGGTTGGTCCTTGGTGCTCGCGCCAGCATTGACAGCATTCAAGAAGGTGCAAAGCGCGCTGACATCACCGCAACCTTTTCACTTGAAGCACTTCCAAAAGTGAGTCAATGGCTAGCCGAGCATGAATTAGACAATGTTGACGATGATGAAACGGTCGCCGACGAATGCTTAATCAGACGCACACTCGATACCAACGGTAAATCCCGCGCTAGCATTAACGACATACCGGTGTCAGTACAAACGTTACGGAATCTGGGTGAACAGCTAGTGAC
The DNA here is from genome assembly GCA_937991945.1 of uncultured Granulosicoccus sp. GTDB lineage: Bacteria > Pseudomonadota > Gammaproteobacteria > Granulosicoccales > Granulosicoccaceae > Granulosicoccus. Next base: position 4,624 of record CALKLO010000109.1, on the reverse strand, counting down.
CATTCACGGTCAACATGCCTACCAGACCATGACACGATCAGCCGATCAACGTAATTTATTGGACGATTACGCGGGACGTGCACAAGTAGCGAAAACCCTCAAGGCGTTTACTGCCTGGCAGCAAGCACAAGCTACTCTCAGCTCACACCAGACAGACGCTCAGTCACGCATTCAACGCATCGATTTACTCAGCTTTCAATTGCAAGAATTTGATGAGCTGGATATTGGCAGCACAGCAATATCTGACATTGAATCGGAGCATCGATGGCGTGCTAGTAGTGAGCGCATCATGAGCCTTAGCCAGGACACGTTGCAGGCGATTGATGACACAGCCTACCCCGCTTTGACTCAAGCACTACCGTTGCTAACAGAACTTGTACACATCGATGAGCGGCTACGCGAAGCGCTAGATTTAATGGAATCTGCCTGTATACAGGTGGCGGAAACCACCCAGATGGTTAGAAGCTCACTGGGTAATTTAGAACACGACGACAACCGTATGGCTTGGTTAGATCAAAAGCTAGCGGCCCTGCATCGTCTTGCTCGTAAACACCAATGCGATATGCAAGCGCTGCCTGAGCTAGAAAGCACGCTACGAGAAGAGTATGACCAACTGGTTGCACCCGAACTAGGGCTGGACTCACTTGAGCAAGCCTGCGATGCCATGCGCGCGGTTTATGAAACCGAAGCTGCAAAACTATCTAGGCATCGAAAAAAACACGCCAAGGTGCTAGGCAAAACCATCACCACTGCCATGCAGGACTTAAGCATGCCTGGTGGTGTGTTTGAAATCAGCATCAGCTCATCCGCTGATCAGCCACATGCCCATGGTAACGACACGATCACTTTCATGGTCAGTCCGAATCCTGGCGTTAAACCGGCCCCTTTATCCAAGGTGGCATCCGGCGGAGAATTATCCCGAATCAGTTTGTGTATGCAACTGGCGACGCTCAAAACCCGATCGGTTCCGACACTTATTTTTGATGAAGTGGATACCGGTGTCGGTGGCGCAGTCGCCGAGAAGGTCGGCCAATTACTCCGCACCGTAGGTGCCCAAGCCCAAGTTTTGTGCGTGACTCACTTACCGCAAGTCGCCTCGCAAGCCCACCATCACTTTCGCATCAGCAAAGGCGTGACTAAGGGCAAGACTCGCACTCAAGTAGAGTCGCTGGACAAGAAAGCGACCCGCGATGAAGTTGCTAGGATGCTCGGAGGTTCAAAAATTACAGCCAAAACCCGGCAACATGCTCAGGAAATGTTGGATTCCGCAGCATCAGCGTCTTGATGCACGCCGTATAAGATAATTTTGTGATCTGTAAGGGAGTAACCGAGCTCAGCTGCAATTTCTGCGAGCCGTTTTTCGATCACTTCGTCCTTAAATTCCGATACCTTGCCCGACTTTACGCACACAATATGGTCATGATTGTCACCAGTATCGAGTTCAAAGATAGCCTGTCCCCCATCAAAATGATGACGAGTGACCAATCCAGCTGCCTCAAACTGCGTCAGAACGCGGTACACAGTGGCCAAACCGACATCACTACCTTGATTCAGCAACGCCTTGTAAACATCTTCAGCACTTAAGTGATGTTGTTCGGCACGTTCTAAAATCTCTAGTATATTTAAGCGTGGCAACGTGACCTTCAGACCAGCTTTGCGTAAATCTCTAGAAATGGTCTGGTTATCTGTCATAGGTATAATAGTCGTGGTTGTATTCAGCATTGGGCTGCGCGGTGAAGTATACGACAATCTCCCCTACATTCTCATGGACTTTTACTATGCGCCTCGCCTCTAGCTTACTTTTTGTACTAATGCTATCTGCCTGTGGCGGCGATCCGTTCTGGCTTCCTCGAGCGCACAAGATCACCATTCAGCAAGGAAACCTCATCAACGAGCAGCAATTAGAGCGCGTTGAGATCGGTATGAACCGAGATTTAGTGAGAAATTTGATCGGTACGCCGGTTGTAGACAGCCCATTTAAAGAAAATCGCTGGGACTATCTGTACACACAAGGGCCCGCTGGAGAGCGCATTAAAGCGCGACGCGTATCAATCTCATTCGAAGAGAACATTGTCACCGGCATCGAAAACAATAAGGATGTCGAATCAGGTGTTCGCCCTGAACGTCGCTACTGGTGGGAACGCTTCAACGACTAAAGAGCCGAAGCAGGGGCTCTCTATTGAGCCGCTTTAGCCGCCCTAGCCCGCGCTCTGCGCCATTCTTTGGGGTCTTGGAGTAGCGGGCGATAGATCTCTATACGCTCACCCTCGCTCAGCACATAGGCGTCCTCTTCCGACTCCCCAAACACACCCAGTGGAACGGTCTGTGGCTCGATGGAGCCCTCTTCTGGCTGTGGAATTAAACCTTGCTCGAAAGCGTGCACAGCGGCCTGTCGAAGCGTTGTACCTGTGTCCACCCATAGAGTCGCTAAATACTGTCTATCGGGGTACGCCAGGACAATCTCAATGTTCACAGCGTCTTGTCCTGCTCCAGCTGAGCCGCTCGTTTCACGAATGCAGCCACCATGGTGTCGCAAATTTTAGTGAACGCAGGCCCCAGCACGGCACCCAGAATGCGACTTTTAAACTCAAAATCCATGGATAACTCAACACGGCACGCTGTTTCATCTAAGGGTTTAAACCGCCAAACCCCACCCAAACGCTTAAATGGACCATCAACCAGTGCCATTTCAATGGATTCATCCTGCAAAAGCGTGTTTCTAGTGGTAAAACTTATCCCTTTCATGCGCCGATCAATAGTCACCGACGCGACTTGATGGGTCTGGGACTGCTCTTTTACCAACGCGCTATCGCACCACGGTAAAAAGGCAGGATAGGACTCTATATCGCATACCAAGTTGTACATTTTGGATGCAGGATGAGCGACTAGTGCTGAACGAACTACAGATGGCATAGGATGATCGGACCTGCTAAGCGGCTATGGGACGTATAATGTCACTATGGCTAAGAAGAATAAAAGCAAAAAGATTGTCGGTGATGCGCTCATTGCGCGCAACAAGCGGGCAACCTTCGATTACAAAGTCGACGAAAAATACGAAGCTGGCCTTGTTCTGCAAGGCTGGGAAGTCAAATGTCTGCGTGAAGGTCGGGTTCAGCTCGTCGATGGATACGTACAGATTGTACGCGGGGAAGCGTACTTGTATGGCTGCAATATCAACCCATTGAATTCTACCTCCACCCACTACGTTGCTGAAAACACTCGTCAGCGCAAACTATTGCTAAACCGGCGAGAGCTAGCACGCCTTGTCGGCGCTGTAGAGCGCAAAGGCTATACGATTGTCGCCATGTGCATGTATTGGGTCAGAGGCAAGGTCAAACTAGAAATTGGTATCGGCAAAGGTAAGAAAGAGTTCGACAAACGAGCCACCATTAAAGATCGTGATTGGCAGCGAGACAAAGCTCGGGTCGTAAGAACACACTGATTAGGAACCGCGAGTCATGCTCGCGGTACTTTAAAAACGAGTTATCGCTAGTGGATGACCCGATCCCACGCGCACCCATCATCAGATTTACGTAATCTTTCCAACCATTGCTCGTGCTCACCCACTTCTTCATCCGTGGCAAGTACTGCTCGTAGCTTGCTGATATCCACCTGCGTCGCAATGTCCACAGCCACAGCGCCTGCCACCGTATCCTGATCCAGAGATAGCGCCGTTTGGCCGCCAGTCATCACCAGATACACATCGGACAGAATTTCAGAATCCAACAGTGCGCCGTGCAAGGTTCTATGTGAGTTGTTAACGCCTAAGCGTTTGCACAAGGTATCCAGGTTATTACGCTGCCCAGGAAACTGCTTGCGCGCCATGGCCAAGGTATCGGTGACCTTGCACACTTTTGACAGTTCCATGGGCTTATTGCAAAGAGCAAACTCGTGCTCCAAAAACCCGACGTCAAAGTCTGCGTTGTGGATGATTAGCTCCGCACCCACTAAATAGTTTTGTAGCTCATCAACGATGTGTGCAAAACGCGGCATGTCCATCAGAAATTCGTTAGTGATACCGTGCACAGCCATAGCACCGGGGTCAATTTCCCGATCCGGTTGCAGGTAAATATGCAGATTATTACCGGTAAGCCTGCGATCGATCAGCTCAACACAACCGACTTCAATTATACGGTGGCCGCCTTTCGTATCTAGGCCTGTGGTCTCGGTATCGAGAACGATCAAACGGTTACCCGTATTTTGTTCACTCATAACAAGTAAATTCTCTGATTAATCATTTTTTCGCCACTTATCAATATAAGTCGAGCCACCAATCAGTAAGTATTATTGTGGACACGTATTAAACGAAATTATTTCAACTCGCGACATGGTACACGGTTGATAGACCGTAGAGTGCGGACACATAAGCGGATAGTTTAAGACTGCCTTTTTCAACTCTCGCTGCAAGTGGTGGACCCCAATCTTCGGGTAAGCCCCTATTCACAAGCAAGTTTAAACGTGGAGCGTAATGCTGCTATCGCTCGCTTAATCAGTGTGGAAAGATGCTAGGCCAACGAATACGATCAACAGGACGCTACATAGCGCTAAGTGCTTGATGCAAGTCGTCTATTAGATCTTGCGTGGCTTCAAGCCCAACATTCAGCCTAACCAACCGACCGCCATA
>CALKLO010000108.1 GCA_937991945.1 uncultured Granulosicoccus sp. | reverse complement strand
CTACTAACGCCGGGCTAGTTCCTTCTCCAATTTTCGCCAACTAGCCTATTTAGGACCCTATAAAATGACTTTGGCCTCGGACTCCGGTTCACCTGCAAAGCGTCCCAACCGATTGTTCAAGAATTGGATGGCCAAACTCGCCTCTATCCCCATGATTATCACGGCCATGGTGGTATTTGTCGGTGCAACCACTTGGACAGTGGTGTATTCCTTTACCGGTTCACGCATGTTGCCCAAAACCAAATGGGTTGGGCTGGATCAGTATGAGCGACTTTGGGATTCCGACCGTTGGATCATCTCCATAAAAAACCTCGCCATTTATGGATCCTGTTCGATGATCCTTACGTTGTTTCTAGGCTTTTGTCTGGCGGCTTGTCTCGATCGTAAAATCCGCTTTGAAAGTGCTTTCCGTACTATTTTTCTATACCCGTTTGCGTTGTCGTTCGTCGTAACCGGCCTTGTTTGGCAATGGATATTAAACCCTGATTTTGGCCTGCAAAATGTGGTGCGCGGCTGGGGCTGGGAAAGCTTTACGTTCAATCCGCTCAATGATCCCAATACGGTTATATACGGAATTCTAATAGCAGGGTTATGGCAGGGCACAGGGTTGATCATGTGCATTATGCTTGCTGGGCTTCGCGGCATTGACGAAGACATTTGGAAAGCCACCAAGGTCGACGGTATTGGTACGTTCAAAACCTATGTGGTTGTCATCATTCCCATGATGCGGCCTGTGTTCATAACATCGCTTGTGTTGATCGCCTCAGGCATCATCAAACTCTATGATTTAGTCGTAGCGCAAACGGGCGGGGGGCCGGGCCTTGCGTCAGAGGTGCCCGCCAAATACGTCATTGAATATATGTTCCGCGCGCAAAACTTAGGGCAGGGGTTCGCTGCCTCAACCATGATGCTGTGCTCTGTCGTGATCATTATGATCCCTTGGGCATACCTCGAATTTGGAGGAAAAAAACGTGGTTGATAAAATAATGAACGACGCACTAGAGCCCAGCGGCCCAAAACCCAGAAAGTCTTTTAGTCGAGCAAATATATTTCTATACGGCACATTGATTATGGTGTCGTTGTATTACCTGTTGCCGTTGTACGTAATGATTGTCACGTCACTTAAGGGTATGCCTGAAATACGTATGGGCAATGTGTTTGGGCCGCCAATGGATATCACCTTCCAACCTTGGGTCAAAGCCTGGTCAGAAGCCTGTACCGGAATCAATTGTGATGGCTTGTCGCGTGGGTTTTCTAACTCTGTACAAATCCTCATTCCATCGGTGCTGTTGTCGATCCTTATAGCCTCAGTGAATGGTTACGCCTTGTCTAACTGGAAGTTCAAAGGCTCTGAAGTGTTTTTTACCATATTGATTATTGGCGCATTCATCCCGTATCAAACAATGATTTACCCCATCGTGATCATGCTGCGTGAAATTGGTCTTATGGGATCCATCGGCGGGTTGGTGTTAGTGCATACCGTGTTTGGAATGCCCATTTTAACCTTGTTGTTTCGCAACTATTTTGCGTCCATTCCAGAAGAGTTGTTTAAGGCGGCACGTGTTGATGGTGCTGGGTTCTGGCAAATTTATTTCCAAATCATGTTGCCAATGGCACTTCCCATTTTTGTGGTGGCTATCATTTTACAGGTGACAGGTATATGGAACGATTTCTTGTTTGGTGTCATTTACACCAAGCCTGCAACATACCCGATGACGGTTCAGCTCAATAACATTGTGAACTCGGTGCAGGGGGTTAAGGAATACAACGTCAATATGGCAGCAACGCTGATAACCGGTTTGGTGCCTCTCATCATTTACTTTGCCTCTGGCAAGCTCTTTGTTCGCGGCATTGCCGCTGGCGCAGTCAAAGGTTGATATACACATGACTAACTCAGTAGAAATCAAAAATCTGGACCTGAGCTTTGGGACTATAAGGATACTAAAACAACTTAACTTGGAAATCGCCGAGGGCGAGTTTCTGGTGTTGTTAGGGTCGTCAGGTTGTGGGAAGTCAACGCTCCTAAATTGCATCGCAGGCTTGCTGGATGTATCCGCCGGACAAATATTCATTAAGGGTAAAAACGTAACGTGGGCTGAGCCCTCAGAGCGTGGCATCGGCATGGTATTTCAGTCTTATGCGCTTTACCCGCAAATGACAGTAAAGGGCAATCTTTCGTTTGGCCTTAAAAACGCCAAAGTCCCTAAAGATGAAATCAACAAAAGAGTTTCACGCGTTGCGGAAGTGTTGCAGATAGAACCACTACTCGACCGCAAGCCCGGTGCCTTATCGGGAGGGCAACGCCAACGAGTAGCCATTGGGCGTGCCTTGGTGCGCGACGTCGATGTGTTTTTGTTTGATGAACCACTATCCAATCTTGATGCAAAGTTGAGAACCGATTTGCGGGTTGAGTTGAAGCGGCTGCACAAGAAGCTCAAGAACACGATGATCTATGTCACCCATGACCAAGTGGAAGCCATGACATTGGCCGATCGCATATCGATTATGAAAAACGGCATGATCGAGCAATTGGACACACCCGACGTTATCTATTCCAAACCCTGCAACAAGTACGTTGCAGACTTTATCGGTTCACCAGCAATGAACTTGTTTAAAGGACAGATCAGTGGAAATACCTTT
>CALKLO010000107.1 GCA_937991945.1 uncultured Granulosicoccus sp. | reverse complement strand
TTGAAAACGCCTACAGCATCATCGGGCTAAGAGCCGGTATTGGCGAAGGAGGAGGGCACGGGAAAATTCTGGCAGAGCTTATGGTGCACGGCGAGTGTGAGTGGGACGCATGGAGTTTAGACCCACGTCGTTTTACGCAATACGCCAATGTAGAGCACACCTGTAAAAAAGCTATTGAAGACTATCAAAACGAATTTCATTACCACATGCCGCACGAGCACCGACCCGCATCGCGTTTAGCTCGTACCACCCCTTTGTATCCTGTCCTAAATAATGAAGGCGCCATATGGGGAGTCGTAAATGGTTGGGAGCGCGCTTTGTGTTTTAAGCCTGACGATCAACCTAACTTTGTCGATGAACACAGCTTTCGTTTCACGCCCACCAAAGAGTTAGTGGCGCGTGAAGTCGAAGCACTGGCAAGCAGCGTCGGCGTTATGGAAGTCTCAGGCTTTAACCGTTACTCCGTTGTCGGTGAGGGCGCTGAGGCATTTCTAGATAAAATGACCTGCGGCAAATTACCTGCAAAAATTGGCAAAGTACGCTTGTGCTACCTACTCAATGACAACGGTCATGTGCTGAGCGAAGCCACTATTGCAAAACTAGGCGAAGAGCAATTTTGGTTTGGATCAGCCGCGGCCGCTGAATGGCACGACCTAGACTGGCTAAACAAACACAAGCCAAGTACGGTCACCATCACCGAGATGGCCGCCTCGCATACTATCTTAGTCGTGGCAGGCCCTAAGTCGAGGGACTTACTACAGTCCCTATCGCCACGTTGTGATTGGTCCAAGGCGGGTTTCCCCTGGATGAGCGTTCGCGATATCACGTTGGGTCATGCTGGGCTCAAAGCCATGAGTGTTAGCTTCTCTGGCGAGCTTGCGTATGAGTTGCACATACCTAACGAGCAGCTGTATTTAGTGTGGACACTCCTGCAAGAGGCTGGCAAGGCGTTCAACTTGTCACGCTTTGGTCTCTATGCAACCGAGTCTATGCGCATGGAGAAAGGCTACCTACATTGGAAGGCCGATTTAATCTACGAACGCGACCCCTATGAAACCGGTTTAGATCGTTTCATTGATATGGATAAGCCAGACTTTATTGGTAAGGCCGCACTGCAAAAGCACATTGCAAACGGTGCCAAGAAAGTCCTAATAGCGCTGACTATAGAGTGTCCTATTGGTGTGGCTCACGGGGGTGATTCTGTCTACAGCGCTAACCAGCTTATCGGTAGTGTCACCTCGGGTGGGTATGGACACCGAGTTGAGAAAAACATCGCCTATGCCTTCGTTGACCCTGAGTTCCAAATCCTAGGCACAGCCCTGGATGTTGAAATTTTAGGCCAACGCTATAGCGCCGTCATTGCGCCTATGTGTCTCTATGACCCAGCCAACGATAAGGTAAGGGCGTAGTGGAACAAAAAAGAAGACGTCGCGGCAAACTCTCAGCGCGTGAGGCCATGCATGCTAAGCGTGCCTTAGCCCCTGAGATAAACCCTGCGCCGCCAGGTCCGGTAGGCGGGCAATACAAGCCACTGTCTGAAAATGATATGCAGCAAATCTATGACAATGCGCTGCGCATATTGTCTGAGATAGGCATGGGCGAGGTGCCTGACGCACTGCGTGAAAAAGCGCTGGAGTGTGGGGCAAACGTAAACGAAGCTGGGCGTCTGTGTTATCCCAAGAGCATGGTGGAAGATATCATTGCAGGAGCCTGTCGGGAGTTTGTTTTCTACGGCCGCGATTCCAAGCATGATTTTGAAGTCGGTGGTAAAACCGTTCACTACGGTACCGGCGGTGCAGCCGTGCAAACACTGGACCTAGACACACATACCTACAGAGCAGCAACCTTAAACGACTTGGCAGACTTCTCACGCCTTGCCGATTACCTAACCAATGTCAGTTGGTTTACACGATGCTGTGTCGCAACCGATATACCAGACCTCATAGACCTAGACGTCAACACCGCCTACGCCATGTTGAAAGGGACAACCAAACCCATAGGCACAAGCTTTACCGTTGCAGAAACCGTTGACCCCATCATTGATATGTTCGACAGAGCATTAGGGGGCGAGGGTGAGTTCCGAAAGCGTCCTTTTTGCAAAGCGCATATCAGCCCAGTGATATCCCCACTGCGCTATGGCGAAGATGCCTTCGATGTAGCGCTTGCCTGTATTGAACGCGGTGTACCGTTAAACAATATTATTGCGGCACAGTCTGGTGCCACAGCGCCTGCCACCATAGCTGGCATGTTGTCATCCACATTGGCAGAAACCTTAGCCGCATTGGTCATGGTGAATGTCTTCGCGCCTGGCTACCCCATGATATTTTCCAATTGGCCGTTTGTTATCGACCTTAGAACCGGTTCGTTCTGTGGCGGTGGGGGTGAAATCACGCTGCTCAATGCAGGCTCTGCACAACTGTCTAACTGGTTGGGCTTGCCCTCTGGTGCGGCCTCTAGCATGAGTGATGCAAAAGCAATCGATGCACAAATGGGTTTAGAAAAAGCCATGTCATCGTTAGGGGTTGGCTTAGCGGGCTGCAATATGATTTACGAATCGGTCGGTATGACAGCAAGTTTGTTAGGTGCCTCTTTCGAGTCCATGTTGATCGATGATGAAATGCTGTCGCAGGCCTACCGTATTTTACGTGGCATAGAAGTCACTGAAGAAACGCTAGGCTTCGATGCCATCAAAGAAGCGGTTTACGGGCCAGGGCATTTTCTAGGCGGGCAACATACGATTGATGCCATGCAGCGTGACTATTTCTGGCCGAGTGCCTTAACCGATAGGCAAGCACCTGCGGTGTGGGAAGAGGACGGCGCTTTGGACATGTGGCATCGAGCCAATGTCAAAGTGAAGCAAATACTCGATGAGCATAAGCCAACCTATTTGGACCCCAGCATCGATGCCAAGCTACGGCAGGATTTTAATATTCTGTTGCCATAGTGCTTTATCGCCCTAAGCTGCCTGTCATGGCAAGCTTAGGGCGAGAAGAGTTTGAGGTGCTTAAGCGACCGCCTGCGCACCCGTAATTTCTACCAACGAGCCACACATAAACGCAGCTTCTTCACTCGCTAAAAACGCAACGAGGGCAGCTATCTCTTCGGGCTTGCCAATTCGCCCGTACGGAATAAGCTTGTCCAAGTCTTCAAAGGTGCGTCCTGTGCGTTTTAGTCCAGCAGCCAACATGTCAGTACGGACCTCTCCGGGGCACACCGCATTTACGCGAATTTTATCGGGCGCATAGTCTCTGGCTAAGTTTTGTGTAAACGCTGCAACCGCAGCCTTTGATGTGTTGTAGGCAATATGCGAGGGAGCAGGGTGTAGTCCCCACTGAGAGGCGGTGTTAACTATGGCTCCGCCTCCGGCTGCAATCATGTGTGGAATGGCTGCCTGACACAGGTAGAACATGGAAGTGACATTGATGGCAAAGGTGGCATCCCAATCATCTTCAGTTAAGTCCATGAGTGCGCCGCGTCGGTTAATACCGGCGTTGTTGCACAGCACATCAATTTGTCCGTGTTGAGCGACAACGCGTTCGATCATGGCGCGTGCCTCAGAGCTTTTGGCAATGTCCACGGTTTCAACCGTTGCGTTGCCAATATCGGCCGCTAAGGCATTGGAGGCCTCGGCGTTGATATCGCAAATAACAACGTGGGCGCCTTCGCTGGATAACCGTTTGCTGATGGCAGAACCTATGCCGCCACTACCGCCAGTCACGACAGCTACCTTTCCTTCGAATCTATTCATGAGTCTCTAGTTCCTAAAATTGATCACCACCAGGAGTCGTTAAATCTTAGCACCGCTGAAGCTCGCTGTTTAGGGGCGTGCTCCTGTATGCTCAAACCATGTTCCAGCCACTCTATAGTCTCAACGACCTGCTCATTCTCCGGCATGTGTGGTATTGAATAGCCCTCGTCAAACCAGAAGCCCATTCTTTAATGCCGTGCTGTGCATTATGGTGGCGATACTCTTGTTTGATATTCAAGGGGCTTTGATCAAACACATGGGTGCGCGCTACCCCATTGAGCAAATAGCCTTCTTTAGAAATGTATTTGGCATATTGCCTAATTTGCTGTTCTTGTATTTTGCGACTCGCTGGCGTGCGAGTGGTTCGCCGTGGAAAATTAAGCGCTGGAAGCTCGGGTTAGGGCGAGGGCTGATTTTAATTTGTGCCCAGCTCAGCTTTTACTACTCACTGCAGCATATGCAATTAGCCACTGCCACAACGCTTGCGTTTGCTGGGCCGTTTTTTGTAACGATTCTGTCGGTGCCTTTGCTAGGACATAAAGTAGGGCCTTGGCGAATATTTGCCGTGTTGCTTGGGTTTGCAGGCGTGGTACTCGTCATGCGGCCTGGCAGCGATGCCTTTACTCAAGTGGCCATCTTCCCCATTATTGCCGCGCTCTTCTACTCATTCACAAGTTTAAGCACTCGGTTCTTCTCGGAAGAAGTGCCCACAGCGCTTATCGGACTCTACGCCTCGGTTGGGGCGGCAGTGGCAGCGTTTTTTGTGGTCCTCTATATGGGGCAATGGGCACCCATGGATTCCATCAGTGTGTGGTTGTGGTTTATTGGCATGGGAGCCGTTGGCGGTTGTGCTGTCTTGTTGCTCATCACCGCTTACAGAATGGCAGACCCCAGCAGCCTGTCACCGTTTGAATATTTTGGTATTCCATTCTCGTTTTTCTTAGGGTGGATGTTCTTTAACGAAACCCCATTTGATTCCCTGTTCCCCGGTGTGCTGTTGATCGTTGCCGGTGGTTTTCTCGTCATCTGGCGAGAACGTAAGGTGACCACCTAACGCAGCGCTGTGTCGTATCGCTGATATAAACACTTGGGTTATAGTCAGCCACACGCACTGACTTTCCCAGCTTGTTATGACCGACGTACTCTTCCTAACGTTTCTATTCCTCATTGCAGGCGTTATTGCGGTCCCCATTGCATCGCGGCTTGGGCTTGGGTCGGTGTTGGGTTATCTCATTGCAGGCATCGTCATTAGTCCCGTGTTGGCTTTTCTCAGCGTTGATGTCGTATCTATTCAGCACTTTGCCGAGTTTGGCGTCGTCATGATGCTGTTTTTAGTGGGGCTGGAGCTAGAGCCTAAAATGCTGTGGGCTATGCGCGCACGCCTTTTAGGCTTAGGCGGTGGTCAAGTGTTTCTAACGGCTGCAGCGGTGATGGGGGTTGCGCTGTTGCTAGGCCAGTCGTGGTCTGTGGCGTTAGCCATTGGTTTGGTTCTGTCCTTGTCCTCTACCGCTATTGTCCTGCAAACCTTAAATGAAAAAGGCTTGATGAAAAGTGACGGCGGCCAGTCCAGTTTCTCGGTACTGCTGTTTCAAGACATAGCGGTTATACCCATGCTGGCTTTAATTCCGTTGCTGGCCATTCCAGAGCTGATGGACAGCACAGCATCAGTGGCATCAGCTACCGATGCTGCAGGTGCCACGACAGAGCATCACGATAGTGGAATGAGCTTAGTGCATGGTTTG
>CALKLO010000106.1 GCA_937991945.1 uncultured Granulosicoccus sp. | reverse complement strand
ATTCGTCTCGTTGCCTCTTGCGCCATGCAGGACGCCAAAGTTAAACGCAACGGCATCGCCAGGCTGCATGTCCCACTCGCGAATATCCATGCCCTGTGCATCGGGGTCGGGTACCTCAATATAATCATCACTGGCAGGGTAGAAATTATCTTGAGCTAACCAGCGTGTTGGTAGTACCGGTTTCTCCCATAAGTGAGAGCCCGCAACGCAGCGAAGTGTTGCCCCAGATACGGTATCCATGGGTGACCAAAAAGAGACGTTCTGCATGCCGTCTACGAAATAATAGGGGCTGTCTTGATGCCACGGTGTCGGTTTAGAGGTGCCGGGTTCCTTAACCAACACATGATCGTGAAATAGTTGAGCTTTGCTTGATTGCATAAGCTCTGCAGCAACATCGGCAACAGCTGATTCGCGAATGACGCGTTCAAACGCCTCGATGCGTGACCAATTGCAGTAGTCATCAAAAAACCGACCCTGCTCACCTTTTTTTAAGTTTTCGGCGGCGTAGGGTCCGGGGGTTTGCATATTAGTGGCGATACCTTCGCGCACTAACTCAACCCAATCGGTTAGTAGTCCTCGAACCAGAACAACGCCGTCGCGGGCGTAGCTGTCAATGTGGTCTTGGCTCAATAGTGGGTGGGTCATGCTTTCTCGCAATATTCGATAAAGATAAACGATCACGTAGCCGTCACGATATCAGTACACTGGTGCCTAATGAAACCATTTTACAAAGAGAATGCTGATGTCGCTTGCCGGTAAAACGTTATTCATGTCCGGTGGTAGCCGGGGTATTGGTTTAGCTATCGCAAAAGCATTTGCGGCCGAAGGCGGCAATGTTGCTATCGCCGCTAAAACGGCTGAGCCGCACCCTAAGCTTCCAGGAACGGTATACACCGCCGCCGAAGAAATAAACGCGGCAGGATCAGGTCGAGCGTTGGCTGTGATATGCGATATCAGAAGTGAAGCGCAGGTCGATGCAGCTATTGCCCAGACCGTGGCTGAGTTTGGTGGAATAGATATATGTGTCAACAACGCCAGTGCAATTTCACTCACTGACACGCCTAGCACCTCTATGAAGCGCTACGACCTGATGAACGAGGTCAATGCTCGCGGCACCTACATGGTGTCGCAAAAAGCGTTGCCGTATCTTAAGAAATCCAGTCATGCTCACATTTTGAATCTGTCCCCGCCACTCGATCTACAGCCAAAGTGGTTTGGAAATCACGTGGCCTACACCATCGCTAAGTACGGTATGTCGCTGTGCGTACTGGGTATGGCTGAAGAATTTAAATCAGCGGGTATTGGTGTGAACGCTTTGTGGCCTATTACGGCTATTGATACAGCGGCGGTGCGTAATGTCATTGGTGATGACAAGATGGCGCTGATGTGTCGAAAGCCCGATATCATGGCCGATTCGGCAATTGCCGTTCTTAAGCGGTCTCCATCCGACTGCACAGGAAATTTTTTCATTGACGAGGAAGTACTCATCGCCGAAGGTGTAACCGATCTATCGGTTTACCAGCATGAAGGCGCAACTGAATTGATGGCAGATTTTTTCGTCCCTGATGAGGTATTTGCTCGTTCGCCAACCAACATTGTGCAAGTCTTGTAAGCACCGACTCAGTGCTGCTCCGGTACCAATTCGGTGCCGATTGTCGGTTCAACTAGACATATCCCTAATCCGTTCTATGCTTAACTCTGCGGAGCGTCTTCAGCGCCCGTAGAGCGGCAGAGAATTGGGGAGCGTTGCGTTGTGAAGTCTTGGATTCGAACATTCAGTCCTTGGGGGCTGTTAGTCATCTTGCTAGCCACGTCGGGATTGAGCTCGGCCGAACCCAAATTGTTTGGGTTTCGAATCGTGCAGCAAGACCACGTAATGCTGCATTTAGACTTGGATTCCTCTAGCGCTGAGCCTGAGCTTTTTTCCTTAGCGGAGCCTCATCGGCTGGTTATAGATCTGCCCGGTGCGACGCTTGCCACGCAGCTGCCATCTGAAACATTTATCACAGGGGTGGTTCGTGGTGTTCGCTATGCACAGCATGGTGATGCATACCTTCGAGTCGTTGTAGACTTGCGTCGTGGAGTGTCGCCCACCTACCAGATCGTCCCTCGCCAAGGTGGACAGAGGTTGGTGGTTGATTTGGGCGTCGAAGGTGCGCCTGACTACGCAGCGTTGCCTGACGCAACACCCACGCCCTTGCCGTTACCGCGTGCCGAGTCAACCGCTCCATTGCGCGATACCGTTGTTGCCATCGATGCAGGTCACGGTGGCAAGGACCCGGGTGCCGTTGGACCGTTGAAGACCCAAGAAAAAAACATAACGCTCGCTGTAGCTAAGCGGCTGTACGAGCGGTTGTCGAAACAGCCAGGTATCAAGCCTGTGCTTATTCGTCGAGACGATACTTACGTCGGATTACGCATGCGCATGGACATTGCGCGTGGGTATGGCGCTGATTTGTTTATTTCCATTCATGCCGATGCGGTTAAACGCCGCGCTGCCAAGGGTAGCTCTGTGTACACGCTGTCAATGGATGGCGCAACATCCGAAGCGGCAGCTTGGTTGGCCGAGAGCGAAAATGAGTCGGCTGCTCTGTTTGGGGATGTCGCGCTGGGTGGTATGGATGATTTTCTGAGTCAAACCCTTCTAAATTTAGCTCAGAGCTCGACCATGGAAATGAGTATGGAGGTGGGTGCGGACATACTCAGTGAACTCAAAAAGATTGGTTATGTGCATAAGCCCTCGGTGGAGCAGGCGGCATTTGCGGTGTTAAAGTCGCCAGATATTCCTTCAGTACTGGTAGAGACCGCATTTATATCCAATCCTGAAGAGGAGAAAAAACTAAAAAGCGCCAAGTATCAGGATAAGTTGGCCAAATCCATAGAGCTGGGTGTGGTCAGATACCTAAAGCGCCGAGCACCGGAAGGAACTCTGTTGGCAGCCAATAGGCGAAAACAGGGCTAGAAATTGAGGTTCCAAGCAGTGCAGATGTGCTGCGACGGGCGCATAATAGAGGCTTCCTAAAGCGCCTCTACGAAGTGCCGGTTAGCCGGCTAATGTTCAAATTATGCCAACAATTCAGCAGCTTCCAGACCACCTGATTAACCAGATTGCAGCTGGTGAGGTGGTTGAGCGTCCGGCATCAATCGTTAAGGAATTGGTCGAAAATTCCCTGGATGCTGGCGCTACTCAAATTCATATAGATTTAGAGCAAGGTGGGCTGGATCGCATCAAGATCCGCGACAACGGCTGCGGCATCGATGCTAACGATTTGCCGTTGGCGCTAAGTCGTCACGCCACCAGTAAAATCCAATCCATGGAAGACCTATGGAAAGTGGGGACTCTGGGGTTTCGAGGTGAGGCGTTGCCCAGTATTGCCTCGGTATCTAGGTTGACGTTAACGTCATGCACAGCAAGCGCTGAGCACGGTGCGAAAATCGCCTACCAAGCAGATGGCAGTATGCGTCACGAGCCCGCACCCCATCCGTTGGGCAGTACGGTGGATGTTGCTAGTTTGTTTTACAACGTGCCTGCTAGGCGCAAATTCATGCGCACGCCGCGTACTGAATTTTCTCGTTGTGAAGCGGTGGTTAAAACCCTGGCCATGGCGCAGCCACAATGTGCCTTTACGTTGTCACACAACGGCAAGGTCACGTTCGAATGTAAGTCTGCTTTGGATACACACGCGCAAAACATGCGCATCACACGCATATTGGGCAAAGGCTTTGGTGAAAACGCTCACGCGGTTAGCGTTGAGGGTGCAGGTTTAATACTCAAAGGTTGGTTGGCTGATCCCAGTTTTTCTCGATCACAAGCGGACATGCAGTACTTTTACGTTAACCAGCGAGTTGTGCGTGACAAAGTTATTTCACATGCCGTTAAACAGGCGTATAGCGACCTGATATACCACCAACGCTTTCCAGCGTTTGTCCTGTTTTTACAGATGGACCCAACAGCCGTTGACGTTAACGTGCACCCGGGCAAGCAAGAAGTCAGGTTTCGTGAAAGCCAATTGGTCCATAGTTTCATCAGGCGCTCTATTAAAGATTTCTTAGGCGCTATTACGCCTGAGCACGCGTTTGAATCATCGGATGCTCAAGGCGGTTCCTTGTCCGATCCATTCGCCCCGGTTGGCAGTTCGCTGAATGCAACATCCGATCAGCCAGCGAATTCAACTATGCCTTATTCGCGAGCGCCCCTGCAGAGGCCTATGCCTCTACAAGTTCAGGATCAATTCAACGCAATGAATCGATTGGGTGCGCCGCCGGGTCGTGGGTCCAACCCAGGTTCTGGACAGGCCGCTGAGCCGATTAGCCCTTATTCTCAAAGAGCGCATGTTCCTTTGGCTGTGAGTACAGAGGAGCAAGCCGAGTCGGCGATTCCACCGTTGGGTTTTGCACGTGCGCATTTGCATGGGGTGTACATACTGGCCGAAAACCGGGAAGGCATGATCATTGTCGATGCGCATGCGGCCCACGAGCGCATTACGTACGAGCGTCTTAAAGAGGCTTACCACAACGGCGCCTTGAACACGCAAGCGCTCTTAGTGCCTGTCACGCTGGATGTGAGTGAAGCCGAAGCCGACAGGTGCGCCTTGGAAGAAGAGTGGCTGCAGTCACTCGGGTTTAGCGTTGACAGAATTGCACCAGAACAGCTCTGCATTCGAGAGGTGCCAGCCATTTTGGGCCGAGGTGATGTGAGTGCGTTGTTGAGAGACGTGTTGTCAGATTTGATGAGTCACGATACCAGTGAGCGTTTGCGCGCAGCGGTCGATGAAATACTGTCATCCATGGCGTGTCATGGGTCGGTTCGAGCGAATCGTGCGTTGAGTGTTTCTGAGATGGACGCGTTGTTACGACAAATAGAATCCACACCCAATAGCGGCCAGTGCAATCATGGCCGGCCTACCTGGACCGCGTTGAGCATGCAAGATCTCGATAAGCTCTTTATGCGTGGTCGCTAAGCATGCGTATAAAAATGATCGTTTCATTGTGACTATTAACGTGCGAGCGGTAGAAGGTTCTTTGGCACCCGTGTTTTTAATGGGCGCGACAGCCTGTGGGAAAACAGACTTGTCTTTGTATCTAGCGAAGACACTCAATGCTGAAATTATCAGTGTAGATTCAGCCTTGGTTTATCGGGGTTTAGATATCGGAACCGCCAAGCCCAGTGCGAAAGAGTTGGCCACTGTTCCCCATCATCTTATTGATATTTGCGAGCCGTGGGATGCGTATTCAGCAGCACGCTTCTGTGATGACGCCGTGCATGCGATCAATGCTATTCAGGCAAAAGGACGCCGAGCGCTGCTTGTGGGTGGCACGATGTTGTATTTCAAAGCATTGGAAGAGGGGCTGGCTGTCCTGCCTGATGCTGATTCAACGTTAAGGCAAGCCATGGTTGCGGATGCAGCGAAAAGAGGCTGGGGCGCATTACATGCAGACTTAGCGGTTGTCGACCCGAAAGCCGCTGAGCGCATTCATCCCAATGATCCGCAACGAATACAAAGAGCACTTGAGGTGTACCAACTAACAGGCTCGCCCTTGACTAAGTTACAACAGGACACACGTTCTCCTCTACAGTGCCCTCCGTTGAAATTCGCCTTAGCACCCCACGACAGAAGCTGGCTACATGAACGTATTGAACGACGATTTTCCAACATGACGGATGGCGGTTTTTTGGATGAAGTGCGTGGCCTGAGAAACGACGCTCGTATCCATGCAGAATTACCGGCTATTCGCAGTGTGGGTTATCGTCAGGCTTGGGAACACCTGGATGCGATCGAGAACGAATCACAGGCGTCTGAGTCGGAATGGGTAGATAGGGCTGTTGCCGCTACTCGGCAACTGGCTAAGAGGCAGCTGACTTGGCTGCGGGGTATGAGCAACGTGCATACGCTTGCCTGCGACCTCCTATCGTTAGAAGAACAACAACGCACCTTGTGCGACATATTGAACAAGCAAGAGAGTAGTTCTTATGAATGATGCAACAACCGATATCACATTGCCTTCACTGGTTGGGCAAATTGGAAATACAAGGTTGGTACCTATCCAGCGTATCGGTGCCAATGACAACGGCAATCGTATTTTTGGCAAGCTTGAGGGGGATAACCCTGCAGGCTCGGTCAAAGATCGACCTGCGGCCAATATGATTTTACAGGCGCAGGCGCGTGGCACTATTAAGCCAGGTGACACGCTGCTAGAGGCGACGAGTGGCAACACCGGTATCGCACTTGCCATGGTCGCTGCGACCTTAGGCTACAAGCTTAAGTTGCTGATGCCTGACAACATGACGGATGAGCGAAAGTCACTGATGATGGCCTACGGCGCTGAGCTTATTCTTGTCACCGAAGAGCAAGGCATGGAGCATGCTCGAGATACCGCTGCCGCAATGGCTGAGCGCGGCGAAGGCATGTTGTTGGATCAGTTTGCCAACCCTGATAATTGGAATGCTCACTACCGTTCCACGGGGCCAGAATTGTGGGACGCTACGCAAGGGGAAATCACGCACTTCGTGAGTTCCATGGGTACTACGGGCACCATTATGGGCGTATCTCGCTACCTAAAAGAGAAAAATCCCGATATCCAAATTGTAGGTGTCCAGCCCGAAGAGGGTTCGAGTATCCCAGGTATCCGCCGGTGGCCTGAAGCCTACTTACCCAAAATATATGAGCCGTCTCGAGTCGATCAGATTATTGATGTCAGTCAGACTGAAGCTGAGGACATGGCAAGACTGTTGGCCCGCGAGGAAGGTATATTGTCGGGTGTGTCGTCGGGAGGGGCTTTGGTTGCAGCGCTAAGACTGCAGTCGACGATTCAGAACGCCGTTATCGTCACTATCGTATGCGATAGGGGTGATCGTTACTTGTCGAGTGGACTTTTCCCCGCGACCTAAAAAACCAACAAATAATAAACGGCCTACATGCTCTCACTAAGAGAGCATGAATTCGACGTCAATGCCTGCGACATTGAGTTCGTCACCGCTATGCAATAACACGGGCTCGTC
>CALKLO010000105.1 GCA_937991945.1 uncultured Granulosicoccus sp. | reverse complement strand
ACACGACGGCATAGAGTATCTCTATTTCCTAGAAGGTAAAGTTGAGTATCGGCATGGAGAACAAACGTTCTTAATGGAACCTGGAGACTCATTGTTCTTTGATGCGGATGCACCGCATGGTCCGGTGAATCTTATTGAGTTGCCGGCGCGTTATCTGTCGATCATTACTTACCCGCAATCGAGTAAGCAAACGCAAGATTAGTGGTTGTCCCGGTTGCCAGCTAACCTTACAGTTTGTAGGCTGAGGACGCACCAGTTTCAGCCAGCTCCGAGCGATCCAGCATCCCGTTATAGATTGTCTTCCTATTAACAGTCGAGGGTGCAGTCGAGTTCCCATTGCGTCAAGCTGGTTGAAAACTTGTTCCAGTCATTGCGCTTTAGCTTGCAGTACGCATCGCTAAACTCAGCGCCCATCGCATTCTTCAGGACACTGTCTTTCTCATAGTTACGAATGGCATCAAGAAGGTTTAACGGAAGCTTCTTAAGATTATCGCCTGCCAGCTCAGGGTTTGCGTACATGTCGTTATCAAGTCGCTTACCGGATGGAATTTTATTATCAACACCGTCCATACCCGCAGCAAGGATAACGGCCATGAGTAGATAAGGATTAGCAGCACCATCGGGTAGGCGTAATTCGATACGACCATCGTCCGGAATACGAATCATATGAGTACGGTTGTTGCCGCCGAAAGTGATTGAGCTTGGTGACCAGGTTGCACCTGATAGCGTGGGTGGTGCATTAATACGCTTGTATGAATTAACCGTTGGATTAGTGATCGCGGCTAAGGACTCACCGTGCTCGAGTAATCCACCGATAAAGTGATAGGCCTCATCAGATAACCCTAGCTCACCCGCATCATCGCTAAAACGATTAGTTTTGCTGTCATTGCTCCAAACAGAGACATGTACATGACAGCCATTTCCGGTCAGGTGTGAGAAAGGCTTGGGCATAAACGTGGCACGCAGACCATGAAGCTCTGCAATGGACTTAACCATGAACTTGAAGAATGCGAGTTGGTCAGCAGTTGTTAACGCATCGTTGAAATCCCAGTTGATTTCAAACTGTCCGTTAGCATCCTCATGATCATTTTGATAAGGACCCCAACCCAGCTCT
Organism: uncultured Granulosicoccus sp.; assembly: GCA_937991945.1. Taxonomy (GTDB): domain Bacteria; phylum Pseudomonadota; class Gammaproteobacteria; order Granulosicoccales; family Granulosicoccaceae; genus Granulosicoccus. Next base: position 3,664 of record CALKLO010000105.1, on the reverse strand, counting down.
GTCATCGTGTCGCAGATCTGCGAGATAACATCGTAACGACGCATAACCGCTGATTGGTCGTAGCAAGGCTTCTCTTGGGTATCTTTGTCATCAGAAATGGTGGTGCCATCAGCGGAGATCAAATGGAATTCAGGCTCTACACCTGATTTCATCAGCATGCCTTTAGCTTCAGACTCTGCCATCAAACGCTTTAGTACATTTCGAGGTCCTTGCGCGACAGGTTCACCATTCATCCAAGGGTCGCCAGCCACCCATGCAACTTCCGGTTTCCACGGTAACTGAATGACAGTGCTGGCATCGGGCATGACAAACATGTCAGGGTGCGCTGGGGTGAAGTCTAACCAAGCGGCAAAGCCTGCAAACCCAGCTCCGCTTTTTTGCATCTTGCCGGCCGCGGCCGCAGGGACTAACTTGGCTCGCTGCGTTCCGAACAGGTCGGTAAAGTTGAACAGGTAATACTTTATGCCACGCTCTTTGGCCAGTGTCGTCAAATCTTGTGTCATGACCTGCTCTCTATTCCTAATAGTGGTATTTGATTAACGTTCGGGTATAGCTTTGCTAGTAGCCTTGTCCAGGTACCCAGCTGGTGCCTGCTAAAGGCACTTGGGCCATAGCAGCCGCTTCCACGGTCAATGCAACCAAGTCTTCAGGCTCTAAATTATGAACGTGGTTCTTTCCGCAAGCTCTAGCAATGGTTTGCGCTTCCAACGTCATGACTTTCAGATAGTTCGCCAAACGTCGTCCAGCTTTTTCAGGGTCTAGTCGGCTTGCAAGTTCAGGGTCCTGCGTTGTTATACCCGCTGGATCTTTGCCTAAGTGCCATGCATCATAAGACCCTGCTGTAGTGCCAAGCTTGCGGTATTCTTCTTCGTAGATAGGGTCGTTGTCACCCATGGCAATAAGCGCTGCTGATCCGATAGATACGGCATCTGCACCTAAGGCCATTGCTTTGGCAACATCAGCACCATTGCGAATGCCACCCGATACAATTATTTGTACCTTTCTATGCATGTCTAATTCTTGCAACGCTTTTACAGCTGGACGTATACAAGCCAACGTGGGTTGTCCTACATGCTCAATAAAAACGTTTTGTGTTGCTGCGGTGCCACCTTGCATACCATCTAGCACGATAACGTCAGCGCCTGATTTTACGGCTAGGGCTGTATCGTAGTAAGGGCGCGAACCACCGATCTTGACGAATATGGGTTTTTCCCAATTAGTGATTTCGCGTAGCTCGAGAATTTTTATTTCTAAATCATCAGGGCCTGTCCAATCTGGGTGTCTGCACGCAGAGCGCTGATCTATACCCTTAGGTAATGAGCGCATAGACGCGACGCGGTCATTAATTTTCTGACCCAACAACATACCGCCACCACCAGGCTTTGCGCCTTGACCGATAACGATTTCAATAGCGTCTGCCTTGCGCAAATCGTCAGGGTTCATGCCATACCGAGAGGGTAGGTATTGATAGACAAGTAATTTAGAGTGACCACGTTCTTCAGGAGTCATACCGCCGTCACCCGTTGTAGTAGATGTGCCGGCAAGGTTTGCACCGCGGCCTAAGGCCTCTTTAGCCTGCCCGGATAACGAGCCAAAGCTCATGCCCGCTATGGTGATTGGGATTTTTAAGTGAAGAGGCTTCTTAGCGTAACGATCGCCCAAAGTGACTTCGGTACCGCAGCGCTCTCGATAGCCTTCAAGCGGGTAGCGAGAAATGGATGCACCTAAAAAGAGTAGATCGTCAAAGTGAGGCAGCGCTCGTTTAGCACCTGCACCACGTATGTCATAAATCCCCGTGCTAGCTGCCCGGCGAATCTCCGACATGGTGTACTCGTCAAACGTTGCTGACGGTCGGGGTGTGACTTGCGGAATCTTATCGTCCATTTTTTAATAATTAAGTTGTCTGGTCGACCTGCAAATATGAACAGCAGGGTTGATTCAAAAGTTGTCAGTCGTACCGAGCTAGCTAGTACGCGTCTGCTTGGTCGATATCAAAGTTGTATAGAGTGCGGGCAGAGCCGTAGCGACGAAACAATGCTGGGTCTTTGTTAATGCCGGATTTTTCAAGCAGTCCGGCCAAGGTATTGAGATGCTCGGCAGTCATTTCTTTCTCGATGCAATCAGCACCTAGGCTTTCAACCGAACCTGCGACATACAATTTGGCCTCATAGATAGAGTCGCCAAGCGCTTCACCGGCGTCGCCGCATATAACCATATGGCCTAGTTGCGCCATAAACCCACTCATATGCCCAACTGAGCCACCAACAACAATGTCGATGCCTTTCATAGAGATACCGCAGCGCGAAGAGGCATCGCCTTCTATAACGAGTAAGCCACCGTGCGCGGTAGCACCTGCGGCTTGGCTAGCGTTGCCTTTGATGCGAACGATACCGCTCATCATGTTTTCTGCGACTCCGACCCCTGCATGCCCGTTTACTGTCACCTCAGCTTCTTGATTCATTCCAGCGCAGTAGAACCCGGCGTGTCCGTCAACAGTGACACTGATAGGTGACTTCAAACCGCAGGCAATTGCGTGCTGGCCCATGGGGTTAGTGATGGTCCACTCACGCTCATTCGTTCCTGGGTCTAGGAATTGAAGCTTTTCGTTGATGGCGCGAAGGCCCAGTGTGCTCAAATCCAGAGAGTTCACAGAGTTGCTCCTGCCAAAGTTCCATCCTGAGAGGATGAGACGGGTGCTGAGATTTGGGCGGCAACCGATTCGTTACCCCAGGCATACACGGTGGCAGGCTTTGGCTCCCAAATGCGGGCAGTGTCGGCGCCAGGTAACGAGGCGATGGCGCGAAATTCAGTGGCCATGGCGACCCAATCGTCGGTTTCTGCCATAACGGCGTGCTTACACGCTATAGGGTCTCGCAACACGGCAAATCCATCACGGGTGCCGATACAGAATGTAAAAAAGCCGTCTAAGTCATCGAGAGCATCTTCCAACGCTTGTTTCAGCGGTATTCCTTGGCGCAGTTTCCAGGTTAGGTAGGCTGCAGCTACTTCGCTGTCGTTCTCACTGCCAAAACTGACGCCCTTCCGGATGAGCTCTTCTCGCAGACGGTTGTGGTTGGACAACGAACCGTTGTGCACCAAACACAGATCAGCGCCGGTCGCAAAGGGGTGAGAGCCTGCCGAGGTAACCGCGCTCTCAGTTGCCATGCGAGTGTGCCCAATCATGTGCTGACCAGCAGCGCTTGCTAGGTCAAATCGTTCGTAGACGTCTTCAGGCAAACCTGTTTCTTTGTATATTTCAACGCTTTGTCCACTACCGACAACTCGTATGGATGCATCAAAGCCTGCCAACCAATGCTTAACGTGGGATTCATCAGCGTCATTGACGAGCAATGCGTGGGTATCCCGCTGCGTTATGGTGCTGCTCGTTTTTAGTTGAGCATCGAGGGCGGTGCGTAACGTTTGCCAGTCATAGTCAGCATCATCATGCGCAAGAGAATACTTGGTACTGCCTTCCGGGACTGGATCTCGGTATATGGCAATGCCCGCAGAGTCTGGTCCGCGACTAGTCATTTCCACCAGCATCGGCTTGAAGAGTTCTCCAAGTGTTGGATACAGGTCAGGGTTTTTTAGGTAGAGCCCGGCAATTCCGCACATGGTGAAAAAGTGATTCTGTCAGCTTGGACGACCGACGTTACCACCAGAG
>CALKLO010000104.1 GCA_937991945.1 uncultured Granulosicoccus sp. | reverse complement strand
GCTGAAACAACTTTAACGAGTATGTCTTCATCCTCTTCTGCCAAGCCATGGGTACCGCCTACTTGGCCTAAATCGGTTTCAGCATAAAACACGTGATTCTCTTCGGGGCTTGCACCTGGGCTGGCCAAATAGCGTGAAATTAATTCAACCTTTTGGAGCGTAATACCCGCCTCCTCTTGAGCCTCGCGTATAACGACTTGCTCTGGCGTCTCATCAGTGTCAATCATGCCGGCGATTATTTGAACCAGCCATGGATCCGGCTTGTTGTTCATAGCCCCAATTCTGAACTGCTCTATTAAAGCGACTTCATCTCGAATAGGATCATAGGGTAGAAGTCCAACAACATCACCTCTAACAAATAGCTCACAGTGAATCGTCTTTGTCATTTCGCCAGAATGTAAGGCGTGGGAATAACTTAACGAAACAATTTGGTAGAAACCTTTGTATGCTTTTTGTTGAGACTCTATACGCCAGTTACGATTATCTTTTTGACTCATCGATTTATACACTCCCTAACGTGAATTCAGCACGCTCAACCCAGATACAAAAAACGTCCATCACGACGGCGCGTTAAACTGCTCTGCCAACACCGCTTCCAGAATAGGAACATCATCAGGATGATCGACACCGCGCGCATCACTGGCCTCCACCATTCCTACATGAATGCGCCCACCGTTGTACATCACTCGTAACTGCTCTAACTGTTCTTCCTGTTCAAGCTCGCAAGCCTGCAACGCCGGGTATTGCTTTAAGTAACCACACCGATAGGCATACAACCCGATATGCAATGAAGAACTGGGGAATGTATCGTCGCCTACAGGAACATCACGTCTGGCAGGAATAGAGGCCCGACTGAAATACAGGGCCATACCTTCATGATCTCTAACGACTTTTACCCTGTGCGTATTGCGGTAGTCCTCAACGCGTTGAATAGGCATGCAAAGTGTCGCCATATCAGCTGCAGGAAACTTATCCAAATTATTCGCCAATAAATCTAAATGATGAGCAGGCGTTGCCGGTTCATCGCCTTGCAAACCAACGATAAGACGATCGTCAGCCCAACCTCTTACCATGGCGACTTCCGCAATGCGATCCGTGCCACTAGGATGATCAACTCGTGTCATCTGTACATCTATTGAAGAATCTTTGCATAGCTTTTCAATACGCTCATCATCGGTCGCCACAATAATATCTTGTGCAGCCGACTCTCGAGCGCGGGCAACCGTATGCAAAATCATCGGAATACCGTTCAGCTGATGCAACGGCTTTCCTGGGAAACGACTGGACGCAAATCGAGACGGGATAACAATACTATAAGGGTTAGAACTCATAAAATTGACTGCTTTAGAGAGTCCTGCAACTGTTGAATAGCCACATCGAGGGCATCTGACAAATGCAAGTCTGTATCGATTCGATAAATGTTAGCGGGTAAGGTATTCAACTGTTTGAGCTTCACGGCATCTTTAGCGGTGACTAAAATAGGCAGCTCATCACCAAACTCAAAGTCTTCAGCGCTGAAAGTGGCATGGTCTGCCTTGGGGTGTTCGACTACTTTGATACCTAGCCCAGCAAGGCTATCGAAAAATCGTTGAGGGTGACCAATGCCTGCGACCGCATGTACCGCCTGCCCTTTTAACGCTGACAGCTGAAGCCTCTCGCCGCTGTGAATGTTTATGGCCTGAGTAGGCACCAAGCTAAATCGATGTGCACGATACGGCGCTATGCGCTCGTTAACAATGCCTTCGTGCAAAGAGCGATGCAAAACAGGTTCAACTGCATTCGTGCTGGATGGTTGCGACTGATTTGCTGGGATCTGAATAGCCACAAAACTTATGTTACTGAGGCTGCCAAATGAATCCCTCAACGGACCTGATGGCATAACCCAGCCATTGCCAAATCCTCGCACGCCGTCAACCACCAGAATTTGCGCAACGCGAGGCATCGCTAGATGTTGCAAACCATCATCAGAAAAAACGATATTGGCATCCGTAGATTCCGCCAGCTTGCGAACCGCTTCAGCACGATTCACGCACACACAAACAGGCACGCCGGTTTGAACTCTGAGCATCACCGGCTCATCACCAGCGGTGGAAGGTGTATCGGAATCTGTCAGCAGATACGCTGACTCATGACGGGGCCCACCGTAACCACGACTTACGATGGCAGGCTTCCAACCTGCTTGCTTGAAACGTTCAACTAAATGAGCGCACAAGGGTGTTTTACCCGTACCACCCACCGATAAATTACCGATAACAACGACAGGCAGTGGAACGGGCAATGCAGCCTTCCACCCGTATCGGTACGCTAAACGCCTAAGCGATAGAAGGCCTCGGTAGAACAACGATACTGGCAACAATAGGACAGCAAGAGGTCCACGTGACTGCCAGTTTTTTTGGATAATGCTCACGAAAACCACCTGATAAACCGATCATGCTGGCTTAACAATTGGCTCACTATCTGAACTGAAGCTGATGCAGCTTAAAGTAATGCGCCTGTTTCGCTAGCAACTCTTGATGCGTACCAATTTCGACAATTTCACCGCGATCCATCACAACTATACGATGTGCGTTTTCAATTGTAGACAGCCTGTGAGCAATAACCAACGTGGTACGCCCTTGCATTAATGTATCTAGCCCTTGCTGCACTTTACGTTCAGACTCTGTATCCAATGCCGAGGTTGCTTCGTCAAGGATCAGAATGGGCGCATTTTTAAGCAACGCTCTTGCGATAGCAACACGCTGGCGCTGGCCACCTGAGAGCATGATTCCGTTCTCGCCCACCAGTGTTTCATAACCGTCAGGCAATTTACTAATAAAGTCGTGCGCGTGCGCCGCTTTACAAGCCGCATGCAAGGTTTTCTCGTCAATGGCGTCGCGACTACCGTAGGCGATGTTACTGGCTATGGTGTCATTAAACAGCATGACATCCTGACTGACCGTGGCGATTTGGCTACGCAAAGACGCTAACGTGTAGCTAGTAACGTCTGTGTCATTCACTAACACAGCACCATCGGTTAGCTCGTAAAGCCTAGGTAGTAGATTAACAAGCGATGTTTTTCCACTGCCCGATTCACCTACGAAAGCAATGGTCTCACCGCTATCGATACGCAGCTGAATATTTTGGAGTACAGCGGGTTTATCACTTTGGTACTTAAGATTGACGTTGCGGTATTCAACGCTTTGAATCTTTTTAGGCAACTCCTGTGTTCCCGTATCA